>NZ_CFIDRX010000006.1:0-59533 GCF_984433645.1 Marisediminitalea sp. | reverse complement strand
GCGATATCAGGGAACTTGCGTCGCGATATTAGTGAGCCAATCGTGATATCATCAGCATACTTCGTCATCAATCCATTTCGATATGTTGTACCACGTACTCGGCATACTCAGTGCAGTTCTGTTTATACTCACCTGGCTTGGATTATGGGCTCAGAACAGGCGTATTCATCTTCACCGCCAAAGCAATGCGCATGGTACCCAAAGTTTGTCGCTCAATCAGTTTGGCTCAAGCTTTTTTGCTTTCTACGCTAATTTTATGTTCGGCATTGCCGTCGAGCCATTCAATCATTATCTGGTGTGGACTCGCTGTGGCGCGCTATTACTTACGCTGGTTATTCTTTGGCGCATCTGGCAGGAAAGGCGCACATCAACCACCTTTTTGACGTTGCTTGTCTCAGGTTTAGCCCTGTGCGGTGGATTTATCTCCATGGGTTATCGCCCGTTTCCCGCCTTTGCACAAATAGGGGCCAACGGGCTAATGCTGGTGGTGACAGCTATTCTGATCCAGGGAACAGCACATCAATGGCTGATTCTGCGTCGCTACGGTGAGATAGGCGCACTGTCCTTCGGCTTGTTTCGCAGTATCTTAATAAAAGATGTCAGTACGCTGCTATTTGGCTTAACCATGCCGCTCAGCCAAAGCTGGCCGCTGTTGGTATTAAATGGCGCCAGCGTCATTATGCGTGGCAGTGTGCTGCTGCAGATGGAGTTACTTAAACGGAAAAAGGCGTGACCCCGCCAGCCAATGCATAGGCTTAGAAAGGGGGGAGCTCAGTAATGTTTCGTTACTCATTCTCGGATATCAATAACGAAAAAGTATTCATCTAGAAGTAAAAGCGGGCATCGCCTAAAGAAATATGAATGAAGAGCTTCTTTAAGCAATGGCCGTGATATCAGTGATATTCTTTAATTAACAACCACCTGTGTATGCGACATTAGAAGTGCACTGCTGCTCTCCTTGACTCGACCAACAAGTCTTATACCTAATAGCGCAACTACCACCACGTGGCAGGGTTGTCCCGGGATACTGAGCATCATAGCGTTCTTTGGGAATCCAGCCACCACCATCACCCAGGTTAATTTCGATACTATCGGCCATACCTGCCAAGTTTTCTAACAAACAAGAAGAGACTAGTACGTCCACCAAATCTGCGAAGTTACCACTTGAAAACGTCGCATATGGTATGCCATCGACTAAAGATGCGCCTCTTTCTAAACTAAAGTCTAGTAAAAGGTTTCTTTCACCATTTTCTTTATACTCTCCTTTATATCTGACGTTGAAAGATAAGACATTGTCTACACCATAGTATTTTATGGCATAAACTCCCTGCTTTTCGATGGACCAACCCAGGTTGACTCCGCCACCATCTTTACTGACGCTAAAGCCTAAGCCTGTAAAATCATAATCTTCATTAAAATCCGCCCAGTCAGCATTGCCAATTTTACTGGCAATTTGTTCTCTCATCTCTCTATGAATACGCCTTTGAGCTCCCGGTCCGGTCATGTAATCAGATGGGTGATTAGAACAATCTCCACCCTGCTGATTTGAGCTGAGTGGTGATAGGTTGGACTCATTTATACCAGGCGCAGATGATGACGCACTACCAGCTTTAAGGCTTGATGCAGAATAGAAATTATTTGCATAAACAACGGTATTGGCTGCTTTTAAAAATTCAGCGTGTATATGGTAAAACGTTTCGAGGGAATCGATTTCAATTGACGTCAGTGACGCATCCGTCGCAGTAATAGATAGCGCTTCACTGTCGCTATTGGCATTAGTCGCAGTGACATTAAATTTATACGCTGTTTGAGTAACCGGATTGGCAACAATGACATCTTTTGCCGATGTATTGCAACTGAACGTCATGTCATGGGAAAAACCACCACCATTATTCCAGGAACAATTAGGTGTTTCATAAAATTGTTTTACCGCTTCCTTGGCATCGTTGTAATCGCATGAACTACAAATGTAAGACTCAGTAAGTGCTGCGAGGACTGGTTGAGTGAAAGTAATCGCGACTAGCCCAAAGAATAAGCTTTTCCTGTTCATGGTAATTCCTTTATAAATCCTTTTTTGACTACCAGATATCCATAAATGCTGTAATCACTTCCTCGCTGAGGTTCCAAGACCAAACTTAGCTTGAGAAAACGAATACGCAGTCTGATCTAACCTAACAAAACGAATATAGGCCCACAAGTTTGCAAGCCGGCGACTTGGTTTTAAATATAGGTGTAATTTTTTCAACTGCAACTTCTAGTAACCTTGAAATGCCGCCAGCCAGCTAATGCATAGGCTTAGAAAGGGGGGCAGCTCAGTAAGGTTTCGTTACTCATTCTTGGGTATCAATAAAGAAAAAGCATTCATCTAGAAGTAAAAGCAGGCATCGCTTAAAGAAATATGAATGAAAAGCTTCTTTAAGCGATGGCCGTGATATCAGTGATATTCTTTAATTAACAACCACCTGTGTATGCGACATTAGAAGTGCACTGCTGCTCTCCTTGACTCGACCAACAAGTCTTATACCTAATAGCGCAACTACCACCACGTGGCAGGGTTGTCCCGGGATACTGAGCATCATAGCGTTCTTTGGGAATCCAGCCACCACCATCACCCAGGTTAATTTCGATACTATCGGCCATACCTGCCAAGTTTTCTAACAAACAAGAAGAGACTAGTACGTCCACCAAATCTGCGAAGTTACCACTTGAAAACGTCGCATATGGTATGCCATCGACTAAAGATGCGCCTCTTTCTAAACTAAAGTCTAGTAAAAGGTTTCTTTCACCATTTTCTTTATACTCTCCTTTATATCTGACGTTGAAAGATAAGACATTGTCTACACCATAGTATTTTATGGCATAAACTCCCTGCTTTTCGATGGACCAACCCAGGTTGACTCCGCCACCATCTTTACTGACGCTAAAGCCTAAGCCTGTAAAATCATAATCTTCATTAAAATCCGCCCAGTCAGCATTGCCAATTTTACTGGCAATTTGTTCTCTCATCTCTCTATGAATACGCCTTTGAGCTCCCGGTCCGGTCATGTAATCAGATGGGTGATTAGAACAATCTCCACCCTGCTGATTTGAGCTGAGTGGTGATAGGTTGGACTCATTTATACCAGGCGCAGATGATGACGCACTACCAGCTTTAAGGCTTGATGCAGAATAGAAATTATTTGCATAAACAACGGTATTGGCTGCTTTTAAAAATTCAGCGTGTATATGGTAAAACGTTTCGAGGGAATCGATTTCAATTGACGTCAGTGACGCATCCGTCGCAGTAATAGATAGCGCTTCACTGTCGCTATTGGCATTAGTCGCAGTGACATTAAATTTATACGCTGTTTGAGTAACCGGATTGGCAACAATGACATCTTTTGCCGATGTATTGCAACTGAACGTCATGTCATGGGAAAAACCACCACCATTATTCCAGGAACAATTAGGTGTTTCATAAAATTGTTTTACCGCTTCCTTGGCATCGTTGTAATCGCATGAACTACAAATGTAAGACTCAGTAAGTGCTGCGAGGACTGGTTGAGTGAAAGTAATCGCGACTAGCCCAAAGAATAAGCTTTTCCTGTTCATGGTAATTCCTTTATAAATCCTTTTTTGACTACCAGATATCCATAAATGCTGTAATCACTTCCTCGCTGAGGTTCCAAGACCAAACTTAGCTTGAGAAAACGAATACGCAGTCTGATCTAACCTAACAAAACGAATATAGGCCCACAAGTTTGCAAGCCGGCGACTTGGTTTTAAATATAGGTGTAATTTTTTCAACTACAACTACAACTACAACTACAACTACTAGTAACCTTGCGAACTAATCGCCAGCCAACCAATGCATCACATTCAACATAAACTGTTCGTTTTGCTTTGCGCCCGGTGAATGTAAACCATAAGTTTGCCCGGTTTTAGTATCCAACTGTGATGAGAACATCATGCCTTCGGCAAACACTGCAACGCGGCCTTTGCCATATTCAAGAACCGCTCCCTGACTCCAGCCACTGGTTGATATCGTTCTTGAGTCAGCAGAAATCTGAAAAGGGATAGTCGGTTCGTGAGAAACCGTCCCTGTGCCCAGTGTTAGCAACGACGTCGCCTGTTCTGGTGGCTGAAACGCAGATCCGCCGAAGGTTTTGATCTGCGTGATCGAGGCGTCAGGCACAGGCTGCATGAATATCGGGGTTTCAGTGGTCTTGTCTTCATCGGAACGCCCCGTCGTGATGGCGTGAACGGCAAGGCTATGAGTGCTGCGTTTAAAGGTATAGGCACTCACATGGCCGTTAGTGAAAACAACACCAAATGCCTTTGCTAGGTTATCTATGACTGCTGGGAAAGGTGCGTGATCTGCTATCAGTAGCAGGGCTCCACCGTTCTTTACCCACAATACGACCTGTTCAACTTCCTGTTGTGTCAACGCTAATTCGTAAGGCGGCTGCCAGTCGGCTCGGTCTCTGTCCAGTGCGTTAGCAATCACCAGAATATCCGCTTTCGCTAATTGGGTACCGGTGAAGGGCGTTGTGTTGGCTTTCACAGTAAAGCCGTCACTCAGCAAGACCTGTTTAAATGGGGCGAAGCGGCCATTTATGGTCAGAAAGTTATGATGCGCCTCGTCGACCAATACTACCGGGCTATTGGTTGGTTGATATGTCTGGATACGAAATTGTGGCGTGAAATTTGGGTCGGCCTGCTGCGGGCTGTCAGTACAAGCGGTAAGGAATAGCAGTGACAGCAAAATATAACGGAACAGTTGGGTCATAAAATGATGGGAAAAAACAGGCTTAGTTGGCGACACCATACCACAATTGGTCGAAGGCTTTGAATGCGCCTACGCTTGGAGCCGCCAGACCCCTGCAGTAGCTCAAGCTATTAGGCGTAATCCCGCAAGGCGAATTGCAACGCAATGTATGACACTACGCCGCCTAATAATGCTCCCCACACTGTTTTTAACGCCAGCGCCTGGGTGAATGATACGCTGCCAATCAAGGCTGATAGCAACACAAACAAAAGTAGAGAGGCAATTGCACCGGCAACGGCGAACAATAACGCCCGCACAAAAGGATGTGCTGGCAATTTAGAAGCAGCGTGTTCGGATGCTTCCACGCTGACCTGACCGCCCTTAATGCGCTTGCGAGTCAGAAATGAAGGGAAAAATGCGCCCATCAGGCCAATGGCGAGTCCCTGTGGAATTGAGTCAATCAACAGGCCGCCTTCGCCAGTCATGGCTATTTGTGATTGGCCGGAAAAAATCAAAAACACAAATAGCACGCTGAATAGGGCATTAATTGCTGCACCGATCAGGGTTTCCGTGCGCACGTAGCTTTGTAGGGTAGGTGAGTTCATAGCTTGCTCCATGTAATTATTTTGTTAACAGTAAGCGAGCAGATAGCACAGCAACACCGGAAATTATGCATACCTGCTATAACGGTTTTCGATAGCCTTACAAACAGTGTTCAGCGGCGTGGTTTAGCCGTTGGGTTTGAGAATGTCGTTGATAAAGTCCACGATTTCATCGGCCAGGCGTGTGTCACTGGTACCGAGATGGCCGGCAATGGAATAGTGATTATGTCCCGACAAGACCAGTGCTCGGTCAAGGCGTTGATTGTGGGTGAATCGCTGATGCACCAGGCCCAGCCACTCCTGTTGGAAGCGTGGAGGATCGTATTCGCTACAAGCTATAAATAGCGGTAGTGGGCACTTACTTATACTGGGTAAGGCCATACGGGAATCATATAAACTGTGGTCGCCGTAGTAGAGCGTGTCCCGGTCATCCAGTGGTGTGGCACCGTAAAGACCAGACAGCAACAGCAGGCCTTTAACCGCATGTTGTGCGTTGTATTGCTGATGGTAGGTCGCAACGTGATTTGCGCCTGCTGAGGTGCCCATTAAAAACAACGCATCGGGGTTACCGCCGTACTCAGCAATGTGCTGCTTAAGCCAGGTTACCGCAGCGGCTAGATCGTCTGCACCGGCAGGCCAGGTATGTTCAGGTGCCAACCGATAGTTAATTACGACGCCCAGCATGCCCTGTTCGGCGGCCATGCGACCCACGCAGGCGTTGTACCAGCGGGTGGTATCGCCTTTGTCACCTTTCAGGAAGCCACCGCCATGCACAAAAACCAGCACCGGGAGCGACGAGGTTTTACGCGCGGCAAGGTCAGTGTGCAAAGCGGTTGGACCGTAAATGTCCAGTCTGTGCCGCGGGTGTTCACCGTAAGCAATGTCAGTGGCGAGGGCTGGTTGGCGGGCAACCAGGGTGGTTTGCTCTTCTGCAAATAAGGCAAGCATACCTTCCATCATGGCCGGCCCCATTTCGGTGCCTAATGCGGCGATGCCCTTACGCGCTGACTCAGACTGTTTCATGGTATTACTCCGCCACAATAGTGTTGCTAAGCGTGCCCATAGGGCCAATCTCTACGGTTACGGTATCGCCTGGTTTCATCCACAGTGGAGGAGTGCGTTTCGCACCAACACCACCTGGCGTGCCGCTGGCAATCACATCGCCGGGCTTCAGCGGGGTAAAGCTGGAGATGTAGGCAATAACCGTGGCGATAGGGAAAATCATATCACCAATAGGCTGTTGCTGAACGATTTGATCGTTCAGTTTGGTGGTGACGTTCACTTCGGAAAGATCGCCGGCTTCGTCCGGTGTTACCATGAACGGGCCGAATGGGCCGGTGGTTGGGAAGTTTTTACCGGGCGTAAACTGACGGCTATGCCATTGCCAGTCGCGCACAGAGGCATCGTTAAAACAGGCGTAACCCGCTATATGTGACATGGCGTCTTCTTCGCTGATATAGCGTCCGCCTTTGCCAATAATAACCGCCAGTTCGCCCTCGTAATCGAGGTCGGTTGATACTTTCGGCATGACGATTGGCTGATTGTGTGCGCCTAACGAATCGGCAAAGCGCACAAAAATAGACGGGTATTCCGTTGCGGCGCGGCCGGTTTCCTGGCGGTGGGTTTCGTAGTTGTGGCCCACACAAAATACTTTGCCCGGATTTGGGATGACGGGCGCCAGCGTTACGCTGTCTAGAGCCAGTTGCTCTTCGCTGCCAAGCGTTGCCAGTGTGCCCGCATCAATGGCGGCTTTTAAGTCAGCAGCGTGGCTGCTCAGTACTTCAATGGTGTCACCGTGCAGGCGGCCAAATCCGGCACTGCCATCGCTAAGGGTAAAACTTACGTATTTCATTATCTCTGCTCACTTACTGTTCAGGCTGGCTGCCAGGTGCGTTTAAATTTGAAGTTGGCTTCAGCGTCCTTCAGGCCGGCGAAATCTTTGTCAGACATACCCCATTGGTCGATTCGGTTTTCAGGCCAGGTCCAGTCTTCTGGTGCACCGGCTTGATAATCGTCGGGCACAATTTCAACCGCCGTTGAAAACTCAACAACCGCGCCAAACGGCGCAATAAAATAGGCAAATACATTGTCGCCGGGCCCGTGGCGACCGGGTCCCCAGGCTGGGGCATATTCGTAATCACGCAGTCGGCCAACGCCACGCATAACGGCGTCCATATCAGCCATTTCAAACGCGATATGATTGAGTGAATTGAATCCTGCGCGTGCGAATGCGGTGCTGTGGTGCGACGCGTTACAACGCACAAACACCATGCCTTTGGTGCGGTCAGATACGGTGAAATTCAGGATCTCTTCTACCGCTAAGCCGGATTGTTCTGCATCGACGGCGTTGCACACAACGTGGGTGAGCTTGACCGGCAAATCCGGATCGTCGATGGGGGCCACTTCTTCACTGCCGGTTAAGAACCGAAATAGTTCGCCCTCTGGCATCTCTACGATGATCCCGTGACCGCCGCCTAAGTCGGCTGAGGTCTCAGGGGTTACATTGAGCGCTTTGGCGCGAGCGTTTTGTTCAATACGGTCGATGTCGGCTTGCTCGCACACAAAGGTCACACTGCGAACGAATGACTCCTCGCCTTCTTCAAGTGCAACCAGATACGGGAAGCTACCCGAACCGCGAATGTAATGGGTATTTGCTTTGGCATCCGTACGTGCGTCGGCCGGACTGGCCGCTAGCTTGGTATGCCATACATTGACCAGAAAGTCCGCAGCACCGGCGGCTTTCGGGAGTACTAGTTCAATACTGCGTAATCGCATGATTATTTGTCCTCGCTAAATTGCAGCGCTGCGATACCTGCTATTGCGCATTGTTCGTCAACATCACCGGTGTCACCGCTGATGCCAATGGCACCGAGCAGTGTGCCGTCGGGCGCTTTGATTAAATTGCCGCCCGGTGATAAGGCGATTTCAATACCGGGTATGGCGGTCAGGCTGTTGAAGAATACCGGGTTGTTTTTGGCTTTTTCGGCAATGCCCCGGGTGTTAAAGCCCATGCCGAGAGCGCCTTTGGCCTTCGCGTTTGCAATATCGCCGCGATACAGGCTGGCGCCGTCCTGGCGTTTAAACACCACGGCATGGCCGCCCGCATCCAGTACCGCCACGGCAAGTGGCTTTACATTGTTTTCGCTGGCATAGGCCAGCGTCGCGTTTGCTACGCATTCTGCTTGTTGTAGGGTCAGAGTCATTGCGCGGCTTCCTGTGACGTTAACGGAGAGGAAGAAAACAGCTGGTTGGCCAGCGTGTTCAGTAATTCTCCCAGTGATGATTCAGTGGCGGTGCCAAACACATAGTGGTCGGGACGCAGCAATACGGCTTGCGCATCGGCATCTGCCAGCCAGGTCGACAGCGCATCGCATTCCAGGTCGGTTAGCAGGGTGGCCTGAATATCGATTTGTTGTTGTAAGGCAGACAGTAGTGTCTGATTGCTCTTCGACAAACGCTGGCTGTTTACCAATAATCGCCATTGTCCGTCGGTGACGTCATCCAGCAGTTTGCGCTCGCCATCCAGTTCCACCCAAGGCTGAATGAATCGTGCACCGGCTTTGGTCGTGCCACTGGCAACTAAGCCATTGCGCACTGGGGGAATCAAATCGGCAGCCGTGGTTGGCAGCTCGTTGCGTTTCACTTTTTCGCGGATCATGGCATCGCGCTGGGCGGCTTGTTCCGGGTCGAGCATACAAATATAGCGGCCGGCATCGACAGCGGCATTGATGACCGCACGCACATGGGGGTCGCGTTCAGTTTGATAAGTATCCAGCAGGCTGTCAGGGGACAGGCCTTTTAATACCAGATCCAGCTTCCAACTGAGGTTTACTGCATCGCGGAAGCCGTGGCACATGCCCTGACCGAAAAACGGTGGGGTCTGGTGCGCGGCATCGCCAGCCAGAAAGACATTACCCACCCGCCATTGTTCGGCAACCAGGCCGTGGAATCGGTACGTCGCAGCGCGCACAATCTTGTGTGGCACATCCTGCAACCAGGGTTTCAGCAAAGCGGCTACGTTGTCTGGCTCCATCATGGCATCATCGTCTTCGCCGGGTTTGAGCATAAGCTCCCAGCGGCGGTGGTTGCCCCGGCCGGGCACTACGGTAGCCGGACGGTTGGGGTTACACATCATTACCGACAGCTGTTGAATGTCACAGTCATCCGGCAAGTTCGCGATAGGCGGAAACGTAACCGGCCCATCCACTTCTGCGTCAACCACGAGCCAGGGTTCTTCAAACTGCAGGTCGTCCAGTTTGACACCCAGTGCTTTGCGCACCTGACTGCGCGCGCCATCACAGGCAATGACATACTTAGCGCCCGCTGTGTATTTGTTACCGTCACATACGAGGGTCAGCGTTACGCTGGACTGAGTGCTGTGCAGATCAATCAGTTCGGTACCCAGATTTACGTCGACATTTTCGAAACGCGAAAGGGCATTGCGCAGGTGATCTTCCAGCTCAGGCTGATAGAAAAAATAATCGTTAGACCAGCCAAACGGACGCGGTTTACCCGACGTTCCCATGTAGCGCAGTACGCCGTGGTCGGCCCCAACATGAAGGTGGCCTTCGGTGTCGCGCATGTCTGGCAGAATGGTGTGATGCAGGTCGATGTTCTGGAACAGTCGGACCATTTCGTGATCTAAATGCACCGCTCTGGGCAGTGGATAGGGGTTCGCTTCGCGCTCGACAACCAGCACTTTCCAGCCTTGCTTACCCAGAAAATTGGCCGCAAGTGCCCCTACCGGCCCGCAGCCGATAATTGCAATATCATACATATGTGTGGCTCCTAAGCGGCGGTAGTCAGCAGTGACAGCGGCAGTTTGTAAGCGTCGCCGTCTTTCATAATCAGGCTGATATTCGCTTTGTTCTGCAGGATGGTGACGTCTTCAGTAGGATCGCCATCAATCAGCAGCAGGTCTGCCAGATAACCAGTTTTAACCAGTCCCAGCTCGTCACCCATGCCCATGATTTCACCACCAAGTTGGGTTGCTGCGTGCAGTACTTCCTCTGGTGTGTAGTTGAAGTGCTGAACCCACAATTCCAAATCCCGGGCATTGCGGCCATTCGGGTTGAATGGGAAGCCGTAGTCGCCACCGGGTAGCAGTTTCATGCCACCGGCTTTGAGTTTTGCCACCAGTTTAATCTGATGGGCCATTACATCTGCGGCGTCTTCCTTCATGTATGTCATGTCCATGTGCGGCGGCGGAGTCGCATCCAGCGTGGCCTGAACAATACCGATGGTAGGTGCAACAAACATGTTGTCTTTATTGGCGAGCAGCATGTCGATAGCTTCGTCATCTGCATAGGTGCAGTGATACAGCACGCGGAATCCGGCGCGAACACCTAACTTAACGGCTTCTGCCGCGTGTGCGTGACCGGTTAACCAGACATCACTGGCTTTGGCTTGTTCGCCTGCGGCGAGAATTTCTTCTTCCGAGTAAAGCAACTCGTGAGATGCGCCCGGTTTTAATGCGTTTTCGCCGGATATCAGGAATTTAACGGCTTTCGCGCCTATGTCTGCACATTCTTTCACAAAGGCTTTTACGCCCTCTGGACCGTGCTCGTGCTTGTCGGCTTGCCCCGGATCCAGTTCTGAATCATTGGGCGGCTCGCGTTCAACAGAGGAAGGAATAAGACGCGGACCCGGCAAACCGCCGGTGGTTAAATGTTCGTTCAGGCTAATTTCGAGCTTCTTGCTGAGCGCTCCAGCGGAATAGGCACTGGTAAAACCGTGATCCAGCAGAATGCGGGCATTGCGCGCAGCTGTCAGTGCCAGCTCTTCTGGCGGTAAGTACATACCCGGTACAAATTTTTCTACCGAGGTCGGCCAGGTCAGGTGAGCGTGAGCTTCCACCAGGCCAGGCATAAGCACCCGGCCATCGGCATTGATAATGCGGTCGCCACTGGCTGCAGTGATGTCGGATTCACTGACATCGGTGATACGGTTGCCTTCAACCGCGACTGAGCCGGGAAAAGGTTTGCGGCCGGTACCGTCGAAAATACGGGCATTTTTTATGATAGTTCGCATGAGATTGTCCCTGTTTACGTCTGGGCTATCGCTATTTTTGGCCGCAGGATATATTTGATCAAATATTTATTTTTTTGTTAAGTATAGGTAAAAACTATGGATTGGTATGACTGACCACAAAATCGACGAACGCCTGAGCGATAGGCGGTAGCTGTCGTTCTGCCATCCACAATAAGCCGACTTTTCGCTGGAAGTTGATCCCTTCTATGCGCACTGCGCGCAGCGACCCGGCATGGATTTCGGTACTCACCAGTTCATTGGGCAGAATGGTGATGTACTGGCTGTGCTTAACAATGGCTTTGGTCGACAAAATGGAGTCAGACAAAATGACATTGGCGGGGAGTCGGGCGTCACTGTTTATGAACAAGGCATCGATTTGTTTGCGAAAGCCGCCTACCGCGTCGGGAAGTACCCAGTGCATATCGGTGAGGTCGCTCAGCTGAACGGCGTCCCCCAGGTGCTCATTACCCGGCCCAACTATGACCGAAAACGGATCGCTGAGCACGGGTTGCTCCCGAAACTCTTCGTTCGACTCACGCATACCCGACGTTACGATGGCTAAATCTATCTCATAGCTGCGCAACATGTTTTGCACAACGGCGTCGGGGCGTTCGAGAATGCGCAGCTTGAAACGTGGATGTTCAGCGGAAAAGCCGCCAATAAAGCGGCCCATGGTGGTAGACAGTGCCCCGGGCGTGCCGCCAATGGTTAATGGCCCGCCAATGTCTTCGGCGAGCAGCTGAATTTCTTCCTGGGCGCTGTGTAACAGGCTTTCCACCGCGCGGGCTTTCATTTCTAGCGCAATTCCCGCCTGGGTTAACTCAATGCCCTGGCGGTTACGGGTAAACAGCGTGGTTTGCAGCACCCGCTCCAACTGATTAATGGCAACCGACACGGAAGGCTGCGAGAGGTGCTCGGCGCGAGCCGCTCCGCTAATGGTGCCTTCGCGGCAAACAGCTAAGAATAAACGTAGGGTGCGGGGGTCGATTCTCATTACCTGAATTCTCTTTGTATAGTCTGAAACTATATTAACAATAAAAATTATTATTTTATTTGTCACGTTATTCACGATATTTTTACAATCACGCTATAAAAAAGTAATGAATTCGAGCGCAGTATGATTAATCGACGTCAATTTCTGGCCATGGCCTCTGCAACGGTGAGTGCACCGTTGTTCGCAAAAAGCGGTAGTTCGGCAAGTGAAGCCGGGAAGCCGTTTCCGGACAACTTTTTCTGGGGAGCGGCCAGTGCCGGTCACCAGGTTGAGGGTAACAATGTCAACTCAGACATTTGGTTGCTGGAACATGTAAAGCCTACCTTATTCAAGGAGCCGTCCGGTGACGCCTGTAACAGCTTTATGTTGTGGGAACAGGACCTCGACTTGTGTAAGGCGCTGGGATTCAGCGCATATCGCTTTTCCATTGAATGGGCGCGTATTCAGCCAGAACCCGGTCTGTATTCCCAGGCCATGATCGACCATTACAAACGCATTATCGAAGGCTGTCACAAGCGCAATCTCATTCCACTGGTCAGCTTTAACCACTTTGCCAGTCCGGTATGGTTTGCCGCTCAAGGGGGCTGGACGAACAAGCAGGCACCGGCATTGTTTGCCGATTACTGTTCCAAAGTCGCAGCGCAACTGGCCGATGGCATTGGCTATGCGGTCACGTTCAATGAGCCGAACCTGTTGCGGTTATTAAAAGTGCTGGGTGTGCCTGATTTTGTTTGGGACATGCAGGACAAGATGCTGACAGCCGCCGCGAAAGCGGTAAACAGCGAGTATTTTTGTGGCTTGAATTCGGCGCGATTAGGCGACCTGGACACCATCAATGAGCAATTGCTAATAGGTCATAAGCTGGCCCGTGAGGCTATTAAGGCGCAGCGCAGTAATCTGGATGTCGGCTTTACTTTGGCAATGCTGGATGACCAGTCCAAAGGCGGTGACGCCATGCGCGACAAAATGCGCGACTATAATTACGGCGCCTGGTTAGCGGTTGATGAAACCGATTTTATCGGGGTGCAAAACTACGAACGCGTCGAGTGGGGACCTGATGGCAAATTACCCATTCCTGCGACGGCGCAGCTCAATCACTCAGGCCATTGGGTAGAACCCACGTCGCTGGCAAATTGTGTGCAGTACACCTACGACAAAACCAAAAAGCCGATTGTGGTAACAGAGCACGGTATTGGCACGGAAGACGACAACCAGCGAGCCTGGTTTATTCGCGAGTCTCTGCGCAACCTGCAACACACTATCGAAGGTGGTGTGCCGGTGAAAGGGTATATTCACTGGACGCTGCTGGACAATTACGAATGGATCAGCGGCTATGACGAGCACTTTGGCTTGCACACCGTCGATCGCAAGACCTTTGAGCGCAAGGCTAAGCCGAGCGCTCATGAATATGCGGCCATTGTGAAACGAAACCGCGTATAAAAGTAGCGGCGGGGAAAAGTGCCCTTTCCCCGTCGCTGCGCCCTTTGGGTTTGTCAGCTTAATAACGATAGGTATAGCTGAGTCCCATCAAGCACTCCGCCAGTGAGTCATCTTCATAGCCGTCTTTGGCCGGTTCGAAATCATCATAATTAACCGCAAACGTCACTTCAGATCGGCGTGATACGTTCCAGATACCGCCAACCGATGCATTTACCGCATTGTCCTGAGCAAAGTCTTTCAACTCACGGTACTCTGCCTGAGCAAACAATGTGAGTTTCGGATGCACCTGGTACAACATACCGCCATTGGCGCGCACTTCGCTGCGATTGTCGCGTTCGTCTTCTATCCATGACACGTAATGCGCGCCAAAGGTGAAGGCGAACTGAGAAGAGAGGCGGTACTTGCCGGCGAATCCCGAGCCAACAGCAAAGCTATCGCCAAATTCTTCAGACTCGTAGAAGCCCATTAGGCCGCCTTCTGCCACCAGTTCCAGGTTGGGCTGATTACCGCTGTCAAACGCGGTAAACCGATAGCGCACACCCAGTGGGCCAATGGTGACATCATCTGTTACACCATAAGCAAACGCCAACAGCGGCGTTGTGATACTCTCACCATTGTGCGACTCACCATAGCCTGCACCCGCAGTAACTACGGCCTCTTCATGCTGTAATACCAATGAACGAGTGACCGGGTTAGGATCGCTGTAAACCTGTTCTGCCATTGCGCCGGGCACAAGCAGGAATAAACAACAGCTCAATACTGATTTCTTCATGTGATGTTCCTTTTTAAGTGATACGTTGAAATCAGTTTGCAACCGCTGCGGTAAAGCGGGGGTGAAATAGCGACAAGAAGATAAAGGAATACGGTACGTCATGGTGAATTCATCCATACCCTTAACGCGTCAACGCGCCGGTGGACTGGCAGCCTTTGTGTGCGCGTTGTGCTATGTGGTGGGGTTGGTGATGATCCTGGCGGTAATGCCGGATATCAATACTGATGCCGATGAACGCCTGAACGCCATTCTGGGACACAGTAGGTTGATCCAGTTGTGGTACCTGATTATTTTTGTGCTGTTCGGCATCGCGCTGTTGGTGCTTAACCGCAGTCTGTATCAGCCCGCATATCAGCAATCCGGGCATTTTCAGCTACTGGGCGCTTTACTGGGTTATATGTGGGCGGCCTATGTGTTTGCCAGTGGTCTGATTGCTGTGCTCACAATTCAATACTTAATCATACAACCGGCTGAGCAGGTCGAGCGAATCTGGCCGGCTATTTTTGCCATTCAGATGGGGCTTGGCGACGGCGTCGAATGGGTCGGCGGCATTTGGATGCTCATGGTGAATATGAGCATGCAGCGCTATAACATGGCGCCTAAAATGGTCGTGCGTTTTGGTATGATGGTAGGCGCGATTGGCGCTCTGACCCTGGTACCGGCACTCGCCATCGCCGGACTGCTATTTGGCTTACTGCAAATTGTCTGGTTCTGCTGGCTTGGCAGCTTGTTGTTGCGAGGTAAGTTACAGAGTCACTCTGCTTATACCGCCTCGTCATCGGCCATGCGCGGGGTTAACACCACCCGATAGCACGTTTCGGTCTGCTGAAAATCGATATCCCACTGCATCACATTGGCAATCCGCTTAACCAGATACTGGCCGTGCCCCAAGCCTTGGTAGTAGGGGCGGTCCTGGGCATCGGCGAGGGGGTTTTCAAATACCCATTGGCCGTCTGCCAGGCTAATGGTCATGCCTTTGCCACCGCCGTGATACACCCCGTTGTTTACCAGGTTCTGACACAGCAAAGTTATCAGATAGGCGTTACCTATTACCTTTGCATTGTCATCGACTTTCAACTCGGCTTCGAATATGAGCTCCGGGTGGACATGGTGAATGGCTAACAAAACCCGTTCGAGCACCGGCATGACAGCGACCGCACTGAATTGCAGGTTTTCTTTTCTGGCCAGCGCCAGCAGCACTTCCACGGTTTGTTGCAGGGTGTTAGTCGCCTGTTCTAACAACTGGCGCTCGGTATCATTGGCAACGGTTTCAGGATGAATAGCCAGGGTATTTTTTAACAGTGTAATAGGCGTACGCAGCTCATGACTGACGTCGTGCGTAAAATCACGCTCCCGCTGCCAGGCGTCCTGCAACGCCGAGTAGGTAGTGGTAAACGTGGTGGCCAGGGTGCCGATTTCATCCTGGCGTTCAGTACCGGCAATGGTGCAAGGTGCGTCGGGTGCCTGGGTTTTCACTGACTCGGCCAGTGCTTGCAGCGGTTTAGCCAGCCGGGATGCCAGAAACCAGGTACTTAAAATAGCCAGTATCATAGCTGCTGCAGAGGCGCTGAATAAAAAGACGCTGAACACGTCGGTAAAACTGGACAACGGAGTCAGTGCGGAGGCTTGCATGCGTACTCCACCGGCAGGTAATCCGTCGGTAACAAAGGCTTTGAAATACGCGGCATCGTCGGCTTGTCGGCTCACCATCATGTTGTTGTCGATAGCAGCCGGCCCCCAGTTTTTATCGCTGGGAATCTCACTTAATGAAAACGCCGAGGAAGACAGCGCTGTAACGGTTTTCTGGCTGAGCCAGTGTTGCTCCAAGCGCTGTATTTCCTGATCCAGCAGGTGCGACGCCACAATGTCTTCGGTAACGTCTACAAACAATACGCTCAGGCGGGTATAGAACAGATTGATCACCAGCACCAGGCTGCCAAACGCAATAAACAACTGCGCCTGAATACCACTAAGCTTCATGGTCGAGCCCTGTTAATTTGTAGCCGATATTGCTAATGGTGGCGAGTAGCGGCTGGCCGCTGGCTTTTTCGAGGGCTTTTCGCAGGCTGTACATGTGCGATTTCAGGGCGTTACTTTCCGGCGGCTCATCGCCCCAGATATGGGTGATAAGGTCGCTGCGGCTGACCGGGTAAGGGTACTCCATCAGCAACTTGTGCAGAATACTAAAACCCACGCCGGTTACCGTTACCGGCTGCTGTTGCCACTGTACGGTTTTGGCACGCGTATCCAGAGTAAGGTGTCCTTCGCTCACCTGGGTGTTGGTGTGTAACTGTGGACGCCTCGCCAGGGCTTCGACCCGCAGTGCCAGTTCGCGAAAATCAAACGGCTTGGTGAGGTAGTCGTCGGCGCCTTGACCAAAGCCTTTTGCCTTGTCGGTAAAGGCATCGCGGGCAGTAAGCATGAGCACGGGAGTCACCCGGGTAGCGTGTTGTTTTATGTGCTGACACACATCCAGACCATCCATGTCAGGCAGATTTAAGTCGAGAATGATCACGTCGACCTGTTGTGACAGAGCGAGATCGATACCTTGCTGGCCGGTGGCGGCAAAATCAACCTGCCACTTCAGCCCTTCCAGAAAGCCCACAACCTGTTTGGCAATGGCCAGATTATCCTCTACCAACAATACGCTTATCGACTTATTCATGCTGTTTGCCCTTACGTGGTCCCTGCCTGGCTGACGCTATCAAACCTCGGCATAGTGAACAAGGTGAAAAGTGTAAGCGAGTTAGGGTGAAATTAGGGTGAAGCGGTTGCGAGCGATATAAAAAAGCGCGCACAAAGTGGTCTCTGACCTTGTATTTATAAAAGGGTATTCTACGCTTTTAAGTAGTGTTTCAGGTATTCAGAATTCGCCGTGACGACCTATCTTTATATTGGAAGTAGCACAGAAAAGCAGGATGTTGAGCAGCAGGCTGAGCGACTGGCCAGGGTATACCCCTACGACATCATGGTGCGAGAACCTAATGCAGACCCGGGAGCTAAACCCAAGCTGGACCGCTTGTTGAAGCGGTTGCGACAAGGTGACCGGCTAATCATAAAAGACGTATCGCGCCTGGGGCGAAGTATTATTCAGGCTGCCAGGGTGGCAATGGACCTGAAAGCCCGTGGTGTGTTGCTGGTGGTCGATAACCTCGAGTCGCTGTGCAACCCTACGCTCAGTGTGTTCACATTGATTGAATGTGCGGCACAAATGGACCGCGACCTGCTAAAAGACCGCCAGGCCATTGGTATTGCCAAGGCCCGGGCGGCAGGCAAATACAAAGGCCGCAAGGCGATACCGGCGAAGCTGGTTAAAAAAGCCCAGTCGTTAATTGCCAAGGGCATGAAGAAAAAAGACGTTGCATCCACACTTAACATTGGTGAATCCACACTCTACAAGTATCTGGCGATGGCCAGGCAGAAAGAGTCCTAACCAATGGCACAGCAGCCTGCGTTGCGGGTTGTGTTGGCTTCCTTTTGATGTAAATCAGTGCCCGGCTCGTGCGGGCCTGATAGCGTAGTACTCAGGGAAGGCTTTTCGTTTTTCTGCTTTGCATTTTACCACTTACTTTTTATGCACCTTCCCCGGGAGCACTGTAATGAGTAAAACCAATGCGTCATATCATGCACAATCCGGCGACGAGGTCCTGCAGGCATTGTCGTCGCGTTCATCGGGCTTAACCGACGACGAAGTCTCAGCACGTCTGCAGCAGTACGGACCCAATAAACTGCCCCAGGCCCCGCAACCCGGCACGTTCACCCGGTTTATCAAACAATTCGCCAATCTGCTGGTTATTGTACTTATTGTAGCCGGTGTCCTGACGGCATTACTGCAGCACTGGATAGACACGTTTGTCATCTTTGGCGTGGTCATTGTTAACGCCATTATTGGTGTGATTCAGGAGGGCAAAGCGGAAAAGGCCATGGACTCCATTCGCAACATGCTGGCACTGAAGGCCGCGGTAATTCGAAACGGCAAGCGCCGCACTCTGGAAGGCGACAGTCTGGTACCGGGTGACATCGTGTTGCTGGAAGCGGGTGACAAAGTGCCCGCAGATTTGCGCCTGCTGCGCAGCCATGGGCTGGCCATTCAGGAAAGCCTGCTAACGGGCGAGTCGTTACCGGTTGAAAAACACACCAAAGCGGTGTCGGAAGACGCCGGACTGGGGGACCGGGAATGCCTCGCATTCAGCGGCACCAGTGTAACCGCCGGGCAGGGCATGGGTGTGGTCATTGCCACCGGCGCTACTACCGAAATCGGCCGTATTGGCGGTTTGCTGTCGGATGTGCAAAAGCTGACAACGCCGCTAGTGGAACAAATGGATGTGCTGGCAAAGTGGATCACCGGCATTATTCTGGCCATTGCTGTGGTGTTGTTACTGGTGGGGACCTGGATTCTGGAACAACCTTTTACCGAGTTGTTCCTGGCAGTGGTGGGCTTGTCGGTCGCTGCTATTCCTGAGGGTTTACCTGCCGTACTGACCATTACCCTGGCAGTAGGTGTGCAGTCGATGGCAAAACGCAATGCGATTGTACGGGTGTTACCTGCTATTGAAACACTGGGCTCTGTGTCGGTTATTTGCTCAGACAAAACCGGCACTTTTACCCGCAATGAAATGATGGTGGTCAGCGCGGTTACCCAAGGTGCGCATTTTGATGTTGATGGTGAAGGGTATGCGCCGGTTGGTGACATCCTGTTAGACGGTGAACCTGCGGCGCCACAACAGCATCCGGTACTGCGCGATATGGCCCGGTTAAGTGCCTTGTGCAACGACGCGGAAATACACTCTAAATCAGGCCAGTGGGGCATAGAGGGCGATCCCATGGAAGCGGCCTTGCTGTCTTTTGCGGGAAAGGTAACGATGCCGGATGGCGGTGATTTTCGTCACGACTGGCCGCGTACTGATGTCTTGCCTTTTGATTCTGCCAGGCAGTTTATGGCAACGTTGAATCACAACCACAATGGCACCGGGTTAGTGCTTGTAAAAGGCGCGCCGGAGGTGATCCTCAAACGCTGTGGGTCGGTGCTCAGCGACGATGGCAGCCACAGTGATATAGTACCTGAGGCCTGGCTGGACAAAGCTGAGGCGTTGGCCAGACAAGGGCAGCGCGTACTGGCCCTGGCCGGTAAACAAGTGTCGGCAGAGCATACTGTGCTGGCGGCGCAAGATGTCGATAACGGACTGTGCTTACTGGGTTTGGTGGGGTTAATTGACCCGCCCCGGCAGGAGGCGATTGAGGCGGTGAAAACCTGTCGTGCCGCGCGGATTCAGGTCAAGATGATCACCGGTGACCACGCTGTAACCGCGCAGGCTATAGGCAAGCAACTCGGGCTGGCGCACGGCAGTGTATTAACCGGCACGCAACTGGATGCGCTGTCTGACGATGAGCTGCAACAGGCCGTGCAAACCACGGATATCTTCGCCCGCACTACGCCAGAGCACAAGTTGCGTCTGGTGATGGCACTACAATCTCTTGGGTTAACCGTATCCATGACCGGTGACGGTGTGAACGACGCGCCTTCGCTGAAACGGGCTGATGCCGGTGTTGCAATGGGCCTGAAGGGCAGTGAGGCGGCCAAGGAAGCGGCGGAAGTGGTGCTGGCCGACGATAACTTTGCCTCTATTGCGGCGGCAGTTGAACAGGGCAGAACGGTTTACGCCAATATCAAAAAAGTCGTGAGCTGGACGCTGCCTACCAACGCCGGTGAAGCACTGACAATTATTGTTGCCATGCTGGCTGGCTTGCCGTACCCCATCACGCCGGTGCAGATTTTGTGGGTCAATATGATCACAGCGGTCACATTGGGTATGGCGTTAGCGTTTGAACCCACCGACAAGGACACCATGAAAAAACCACCGCGTCCGCGAGGGCAGGCACTGATTCAGCCCGCGCTGGTGTGGCAGATTATGCTGGTTGGCAGTCTGTTTTTCCTGGCGGTGTTCAGTATTTATCAGTACGCCATTGAGGCCGGACATGAAGTGGAATACGCGCGCACTCAGGCAATGAACATGCTGGTGGGACTCGAAATCTTCTACCTGTTTTTCATTCGTACCATGCACCGCAGGTCCATTAGTTTGTCGGGTATCCGAGGAACCAAGGTCGTATGGTCGGCGGTTGGGTTTGTGGTCATTGCTCAACTGGCTATTTGCTACATTCCTGTATTGCAAACGGTGTTTGGCACTCGCGCGCCAGATATCACCGACAACTTACTGATTGTGTTAACGGGTATCGTAATGTTGATCGTGCTCGAAATGGAAAAAGTGATCAGACTCAACGTGTATGCGAAGGTAAAAAAGTGACCGCCGCCTAGAGACAATCCGGCTGTTTATCTGGCAGACTAGCCTGAGGCGAGTTTAAAAGAACAAACGGATAGGTGACAGGCAGTATGACGCAACGTCCATTACTCAGGCATATTCGCGATCACAAAGCACTGTTCCTGGAAATTGCCCGCTTGCGTGACCGCGCAGTGGGTGAACTGGGACTGACAAACTACGAATTTCACAAAACCCCGAAATTCATTAGCAGCACGGGCGAACGGCTCACCATTGAACCTGAGCGCAGTATTATTTTGCCCACGACCGACCTGTTGCGGGGTGTGAAGTCAAAACTAGTTCGTGCCATTGACGGATTTTCCATTGTGCCGCACAGCGACTGTGGTTATCGCTACCCCACGGCAGCACTGGCCGGTAAAGACGCGCCTTTCATCAAACGACTGCGTTCAGAGTACTTCCACCGGGTCGACGAAGATCGCAGTATCTGCCGTCCGGTGAATTTGTCGTTTGGCATTAAAAGCCGGGGCAAGGCCGATAACCGCCAGGAGTATGAAGTCTGGGTGCCCGAAGAATTACTAGAGGAAGATCCAGCTCCGTTGCTGGTGAATCAATACGGTGAGGACTTGCCGGACGATGTCCGTCACTTTGCTCAGCAACCGGCGTTAATTCACGGTTGGATGGGGGTGAAACGCGCTGCGTTTGAAGCGTTATTCCGGCCACCAGCGGCAATGGGGGATTTGCTGTTGTGTGTCGGCATGTCGGTAGACGCCTATAACATTGGTGCACGCCCCGATTTGTCGTTTTCGCCAGAGGCAGACAGTTCTATCGCCGTCAGTAACGCCGAACTGGAGTGGGAGATCATGGGCTACTATGCCCCGATTGGCGCGCATTTCGATCATGACACCCTGTGGGCTGCTATTAACCACACGCTGGAAGCGATTGGTGAGCCGCTCAATACTCTGTATGCCAATGACATCATTCCGATTATGGAAAGTAAGACCGAGCGTATCCTCAGTACTATTGAAGCGCATGGCGCCACGCCAGAGGATATTCAGCGGTTGAATCTGCGGCCGTGGGAGTTCCTGCAAACCAGCAGTGAGCACCGGGTTAAAAGCCAGGACCCTAATCGCAAAGTGAATTTCCTTGGACGTCTGAACCGGCTGTTCTACCAACCGGAACACCAGTTGCCATCGATACAGTCCCTGCACGACCTGATCGCCGACAGCTAGCGCAAAGCGTTAGCCTGTCTTGCGCGGCAACGTGTCTGCCGATAGCGGGTTGACAGTGTAACCAGGCCCTGTGCTATACAAACAAAACTAACAAAAACGATAAATAAACAATAAGACAGAAAGGTAGCCTCATGCAGACTATGTTTACCCGGCAACTGGGTCGTATGCGACAGGGATTCGTACACCTCACACTATTGGCGGGACTTCTTTTTACCCACCACGCCCTGGCCAGCGAAGCAGACCAGGCATTTGAATCGCTCTACAAGGAAGAGTGGCAAAAACGACAGCTGCAATATGCGGTAGATGAAAATGCCGACGTGAGTCGCATACCGGTGAAGCTACCCACCGTGCATGCACAAGCTCAAGCTGAACGGTTAGCCTACTGGGAGTCGGTGCTAAGCAAGCTCGATGGGATTTCGCTGAACGATCTGACCGACGAAAACCAAATCAACTACCGGGTATTTAAATTTCAGATTCAAAGCCTGATCAACGACCAGAAATTCAAACTCTATGAAAAGCCGCTGACCGGCGATACCTCTTTCTGGGGCGATTTGACCTACATGCCAAAAGGGCAGTTTCTCAGTCAGCAGGATTACGAAAACTACCTGTTGTGGCTGGCCGATATGCCGCGTTACTTTGAAGAACAGATCGCGAATATGCGAGCGGGTCTGGCCCGAGGCTTTACGCCACCGGCAATTGCGCTGGTAGGCCGGGATGCGACAGCCGCTTCTGTTGCGAATGCGGCACCCAGAGATACCATCTACTTTAAGCCGTTTTCCGCGTTTCCGGCGAAGTTCTCTGATGAACTAAAACAAACCCTGTCGGCAGAGGCTGAAAAGGTGATTCGGTCATCGGTTATCCCGGCTTATCAGCAACTGCTTACTTTCCTTGCCGACACGTATATTCCGGGAGCAGTGACTGAGCTGGATGCCTTCTCATTGCCCAACGGACGCGATTTTTATCAGTCGCAAATTTTCAAATACACTACGTTAACCCTGTCGCCAGAAGAGATTCATGAGATTGGCCTGGGCGAAGTGCGAAAAATAAAAGCCCGTATGCACGACATAATGCGAGAAGTCGAATTCGACGGGGATTTGTCGGCCTTTCTGACGTTTCTTCGCACTGACCCGCAATTCTATGTCTCCACACCACAGGCACTGCTGGACCGTGCAGCCTGGACCGCGAAGGAATTTGATGCAGTAGCCAAAAACTGGTTCGGTCGCTTGCCGCGCAGCCGGTTCGCCATTATTCCGGTACCCGACGATATCGCTCCCTATTACACTGCCGGTCGCGGTGGTCCGGGTATGTATCTGGTCAATACCTATGATTTGCCATCGCGCCCGTTGTATTCGCTGCCTGCGCTGACCCTACACGAATCAGCGCCTGGTCATGCATTCCAGATGCCGCTGGCAGCAGAGAATGAAGACATACCGGCGTTCCGACGCAACACTTATATCTCAGCTTACGGTGAAGGCTGGGCGCTTTACTCTGAAAAACTGGGTGAAGAAATGGGCATGTACCATACGCCTTACGAAATCTTCGGCATGCTGAGCTATCAAATGTGGCGGGCTGCGCGACTGGTGGTGGATACGGGGATTCACGCCAAAGGCTGGAGCCGCAAGCAGGCGCAGGATTTTATGAAGAATAATACGGCGCTGTCAGTGCATGAAGTGACCACCGAAGTGGACCGCTACATTGCCTGGCCAGGACAGGCACTGTCTTACTATTTGGGACAAATGAAAATTGAGGCGCTGCGAGCCAAGGCTGAGAAAGCGCTTGGAAGCAAATTCGATATTCGCGCTTTCCACGATACTGTGCTGCAACTCGGTTCTGTGCCGTTGTCAGTGTTGGAAGCCCGCATTGAGCGCTTTATTGCTGAAGGCGGTCCTTCGCCATATAGCAGTCTTTAAGGCTTGTTCACATTGACCGGGTGGGCTGATGTAGCCCACTCATGGCAAAGATCTGCGACATAAGCTACCACTTCTATCGACTTGCTAAATACATTCAGCGTCATCGGTTTATTCTGTTTAATGTGCAGTTCCATTCAGGCAGCTTACTGCCTTAATAGCCCTCGGATAACACCTAAATAAGTCAGACACACCTTTGCTTACACATTGGGCATTGTAGTCGTTGGAATGTGCCGTTAACGTTGATTGACTCCTCTGAATGGTAAAAGCATACGGACTATGAACCAGTTAATACGAGACGACAGCCCCGCACCGATTTGGCATCAGTTGCTGGCGTTGTTTGCGCTAACGGTTGTGACTCAAATGAGCAACATTGCGTTTCAGAAGCTTGCTAACAATGAACCGTTTTTGCCAACGGTTTTGCCGGGTCTGCTTTTTCTGTCGGTACTCACATTACCGGCCTTGTTCATTGGCCTGACGTTAGGCCGTAAAGTCGGGCTTGGGCTCATTAACCGTAAAACCCTTGAAGAGGGTCGTATCGGCGGCGGTTTGCGATTCGCGGTAATAGCGGCAATTCCATTGGGATTCTGTATGCTTGCATTACGTTGGTTGCTGGCTGATAGCTTACCCGCAGAGTTGCCCGCGTATGGATTTCGAGGCCCGGTGGGCGGACTACTGGTTAGCGTCGGCGCGGCGGTAGGCGAAGAGATTTGGTTCCGTTTTGGCTTGATGACCCTGCTGTTATATATCGCAAGCAAAATGCGCCACTCTGCGCTGGACACCCACACAATACCGATCATTATTATTCTGGTGGTTGGATTCGGATTTGGTCTGGCGCATATCCCCAGCGTAGTTGCGTACGGTGCTAATACCTCATTTGCGGTATGGGCTACCATTGGCGGGAATGTCGCGGTTGCGGTGCTATACGGCTGGTGTTACTGGCGTTATGGTTTGTTATCTGCCATTACGGCGCATTTTAGTGTTGATGTGGTATTACACGTGCTGCCAGCGCTCATGTAACGAGCAGCTGGCGTATGTGCACATCCTGGCGCTACAGGGCTTTCTTGGTTGGGAATACCACATTCGCAAAAATCAGACCCGCCACCAGTGACATAAAAATCAAAAATACGTCCTGGCCCAAATGATCGACATTCACAAAGTCCTGCCCGGAAATAAACGAATTCAGGCCAATGTAGGTTTTCGAGCCTGGTACCAGAACAATCAGGCCGTGCATGGCGACAATGGTGGCTGGCTGATTAGCGATGCGGGTAAAGGCATTCGCCAGAATACCCAGCGAGAATGCGCCTACGAAACTACCTATGCTTTGAGGCAGATAGTCAGACGCCAGGGCTGTGCTGCTGTAGGCCAGCAGGGCAGAAGCCAGCGCCCATGGAATGTGTTTGGGACGGGTTTTAAATATTGCCACCAGGCCAAAACACAGCACAATGACCGCCAGCCAGGTCGACCAGTAGGGCAGTGAGGCGGCAGGGTTATAGGTGTTTTCGCCAAACACACTAAAGCCGGTCGCCACCCCCAGGTAAGCACCAAAATACAATTTAAATAACTGCATTAATGCGTCCATGACCCGGGCCGTGCCCGATACCATGTTACGCGACGACAATTCGGCTAGGCCCATGGTAAGCGCGAGGCCGGGCACAAAGATGATAACCGAGGATAATATGGTTAGCGGAATATTCATCCCCGGGTCGAAATGCCGGCTAAACGCACAGGCCAAAAAGGCGACGAAATAGGCCGCCACAGGCTCCATCATCAGCGCAACGCGCTTGGAGCGTTCAGACCACAGCACCCAAAAATACACCACCAGACCCAGAATGGCCGACCAGTACATTTCAGACCAGCTGCCGCCCATCAACAAGGAGAACGCACCGGTTGAGATACCGTAAGAAAAGCCGGTAACCCACTTGCCATAGGGGCTCGGCATGGCATCGATTTCGCTGAGCTGCTTGTCGGCTTCTGACAGGGTCAGCTGGCCGGTGAGCAACTGATTGGCAAGCTCATCGGTGCGGGACAGAGAATTTAAATCCAGCTCGCCAGGATCAAGTCGTGCCGCATGACTGTATTCGTCTTCGTGACGGTCGCTCCAGATAACCACCGACAGGGATGTGGGTGTTGAAATAAATGAGGCATGTACGCCTAAGTAGCGCGCTACCTCATTCAGATAGGCTTCAAGGCGAAACGCTGGAGTACCGTATTTGTGCAGCATTTTTCCCAGTTTCAATATGAAACGGCGGATTTGAATAAATTCTTTGGTATCCAACGGTTAACTCTGCTTTAAGATAGACTGGCTGACGAGGGGCTAAATTACCATGGTGGGCAATAGAGCGGAACCTTTACCGTAAATAAGCGCCTAAAACCTTATAACGTCAGCTAAGACTACCGGAGGGAGTATGAAAAAATCGCTGTTAGTGGCTTTCAGCATATTGCTGTTGTCTGCCTGTACAACAACGCGACTCAGTGATGAGGCCATGGGGACTTTAATTGAAGATTTTATCGCTTCTGAGCAAATTGAGAACCGACATTCGGTGTCTGCCTTCACGCTGGACAGCTACGGTGAGTTAAATGACGAGTATGTGATTTTTCGCAGTGCGCCCATGCGCCACTATCTGATTAAGCTGGCGCCGCGCTGTTCCGAGCTGAGCTTTTCCATGGGGCTGGTGCTACACAGGCGTTTTGGCAACACCCTGAGTGAAGGATTGGACTATGTGTATGTGCCGGACTCACTGCCATTTAAGTGTTTTATTAACAAAATATACCCGTTGACCAAGGCGCAGCATGACGCGCTCAGAAACAACATTAAAGCCGAAATAACCGAACTGAAGCTGAAGGAAGAACACGCCTCCGACAGCGAAACGCCGGAACCTGCCGCAGAATAAGCTGTAACAAATTGTGGCAAACCCTTGAAGTTAATGCAGTAACAGCCCATGTTAGCAGTATTCTTGTTAACAATGGGCTCACTGCTGAACCGCTATGCGTAAATTAATCGACGCCATTCTCACCCCGGCCAAACAGGCCAGGACGCTGGGTGCCAACCAATGGCAGCGCTGGTTCTTGCAATCAGAGCATCGCTTTACCATCACCGGATTGAGTCGCAGCGGCAAGTCCATGCTGTTTACCAGCCTGATGACCGTGCTGAAATACCGCAGCGAAGAACAGTACCAGTGCTTGCCGTTACTGCGTTACTTGCCCATGGAGCTGGTTGACCAAATGTGGCTGGAGCCGCTGAACGACCTGCCCATGTTTCCGGTTGAGCAACACATTGAAGATCTTGCGGCAGGGCAGTGGCCGCCTGCCACGGAGTCGGTGGCCGGGTTTAAACTGATAGTGCGTCTGCGTCAGGCGCACCAACTAAAAAGATACCTGTTGCCCTATACCGATGTGGTGTTTGAGTTTATTGACTATCCGGGAGAGTGGCTGAGTGATTTGCCTATGCTGGGCAAAACCTACACGCAGTGGTCAGATTCGGCGTGGGCGCAACAAATGAATGCGCCTCAGCAGCGGTATGCAAAAAGCTGGCATGACTGTGTGAATGCCTTTGACTTTGAGCAGCCGCCTACCCCAGGAAACGTTCAGCAACTGGTGAATGCCTATCGACGTTATTTGCAGGAAGCCAAGTCGAAGGGAATTTCCATGCTGCAGCCAGGCAGCTTTTTGATTCCTGGTTCTGGTTTTGATTTCACCCAACAGGGCTTTACACCGCTGCCTTCACGTATCAGTAGTGATGTGGCGAGCCCGTGGACCCAATGTTTTACGCAACATTTCGAGGCATTTAAACACCAATGGCTCGAAAAGTTAAAGAAAGACACCTTTCGCCAGACTGATAAGCAAATCATTCTGGTGGACTTGTTTGAAGGCTTGAATCACAGTCGCAGCCACCTTTATCAGCTGCGCGAAACCCTTAGCCATTTGGCCGACACCTTTGTGTATGGCAACGAAAACTGGTTTAAGCGCCACGTGCTGCAGCAGCAAGGCATTGCCAAAGTGGCCTTTGTGGCAACCAAGGCGGACCTGGTGCCTGTTGGGCAACGTGACGCTTTATTGTCATTATTAAAAGACGTGACCCGCGGTGCAACGGCCCGATTTAAAGACGGCGAAGTTCAGTTTGAGCATTTTCTGGTATCGGCCATTCAGGCTACCGATGAAGGCAGTCACGACAACGCCCTGCGCTATATGAATGACGAAGGGCGTTACATGGAAGCTGAATTTGAAGCGCTGCCGCCTGACTTAAAATCCATGCCCGAAGACGAACATTACCCGGTGTTACCGGCTGCGGTACCCCCTGATTATCTGGCGCGTATGCTCAATGGCAAGGGGCTCGACCGTTTATTGCAATTCTTATTGGAGAAGTAGCCATGAAGACCACCGACGACTCTCCCTACCGGGCGAAGATTCAGCAAACTGAGATCAAGACCCAGCGACCGGACCACGCCATGCCGGTAAAACAAGAGCAGGACGACTGGCAACCGGCGCATGCGCAGCAAACCGGGTTGTCGGCCAAGTGGTGGGTGCTACTGTCTGGGGCCGCTTGTTTTGTCGGATTCAGTGTTTTTGAGGCGATTGCCTTTATTGATACCCATTTTGCGACTGCCCCTGTTTCTACATCAATACTGGCGGTGTTACTAAGTGCTTTCGTGGGTAGTCTGTGTTGGTTAACGGGCAGTGAATACCGCGGCTATCGACGGGTTAACACCTTTCTGGAAAAGCGCCCGGTAAAAGCGGAGCTGGTTGGACTGAGCCAACCCGAACAGGTTATAAAACAGCTCGATAACTATGCCGCGTATTTCAGCGCGGGCAGCTATGCCGAGCGCTGCTATCGCCGGTTTAAATCTATGCGGCAGGCCGACCATTCCGTTGACGACTTACTCAATTTGTATCAGCAGTACGTGGTAGTGCCGGTTCGGAAAAAGGCGAACGAGGTCATTAAAAAAGAGGCAATGGCCAGTGGCAGCATGGCGTTTATTAGCCCGAATCACCTGATTCAGACCTTGTTACTGTTGTGGATCAGCGTGCGCACGATTAAGCGCGTCTCTCAGGTTTACGGGCTGCGACCGGCAACGACCGGGAACTGGAAGTTGATGAAGATACTGGCACAAAATCTTGCTGCGCAAAGCTTGTTTGATTTGGCCACCGATGAAATGACGAATCAGTTGAGTGGCTCTCTGGCTGCCAAGCTGGTGGAGAATTCCGCTGAGGCTGTGGCTGCCAGTGCACTGAACGTGCGATTAGGTAAAGCGCTGGTGAAATTACTGGACGACCCCAGTGAAGATAAAAAACTGGGAGACTATCGGTAAAACTGACACATTAATCGTATCGGCTATTGTGATAAGGAACCTCGCCGCCATGATGAACTCATAGTGTCCGTATATGCGTCATTAAACGAACAGGCAGGCGCCCCGCAAGGGACAAGGATAATAAAAAGAGAAAAACCATGATAACAAGACGACAGTTTACTGTAGCCCTTGGTACGCTTGCAGCAGCAGGTGTGACCGGTGGGCTTTTTCGACATCCCAAAGCCTGGGCTGAGCCTATGGCGACCAAAACTACGACGGGCTATGGCCCGCTAATCGACGACCCCAAAGGCATACTGTCTTTGCCCAAGGGATTCACCTACGATGTGCTCTCTTCGTTTGGCGAACTCATGAACGACGGTAATCGCGTACCGGACCGCGCAGACGGCATGGGCTGCATTGCTCTGGACGATGAGCACGTGGCGTTAGTTCGAAATCACGAGTTGCAACCAAAGCATGTCGCCGAGTTTGGCCCGGGACAGCCATCACCGCTGAAAACACCCAAAGCTTATGACAGCAACGACAAGGGCGAAGCCCTGCCGGGAGGGACCTCTACCATTGTCGTGAATACCAAAACCGGCAAGAAGGTAAAAGAATACCTGAGTTTAACCGGCACGATTCGCAATTGCTCTGGCGGTATTACCCCCTGGGGCAGTTGGCTAACCTGTGAAGAGAGCGTAGATAAACCGTCTTCGACGAATAGCCAATACCACGGTTACGTATTTGAAGTAGCTGGCAATGCAGAAGGGCTGGTGGAGCCGAAACCTATTAAGGCGCTGGGGCGCTTTAACCACGAGGCTGTGTGTGTCGACCCTGACACAGGGATTGTTTATTTAACCGAAGATCGCGGTGACAGTTTGTTATACCGACTGGTGCCGAATGAGTACGGCAACTTGCATGCGGGCGGTCAACTGCAGGCCCTGGCCGTGAAAGGCTACCCCAAATTCGATACTCGTAACTGGCAGAAGCAGGAAATGCCAGTATCGTCGTGGGTCGATTGTGAATGGGTCGATATCGAAAATCCGGATAGTGCAGAGGATGACTTGCGCAAGCAGGGCTATCAGTCTGGCGCAGCGCTATTCGCACGCGGCGAGGGTGTGCACTGGGGGCAGGGTGAATTTTACTTCTGCTGTACCAACGGCGGGAATAAAAAGCTCGGCCAGGTTATGCGCTATCAGCCTTCACCTTACGAAGGCACACCAAGCGAACACGACCAGCCCGGACGCCTGCAACTCTTCGTTGAGAGCAGTGACGCGCAAGTGTTTAATTTCGGAGACAACCTGACCGTGGCACCGAACGGGCATTTGATTGTGTGTGAAGACCAGTACACGGCAGTGGTGGATAATCACCTGCGTGGGATCACGCCAGACGGCGAAGTCTATCCATTCGCACAGCTAGCGGTACAGACTGAACTGGCCGGTGCGTGCTTTTCTCCGGATGGCTCTACCTTGTTTGTCAATGTCTATTCGCCCGCTCAGACGTTGGCGATCAGGGGCCCTTGGAAGCATTTGAGTTAACCCTGGTACTTTGCTGAACCCTTCCGCTATAAACCTGTGCTATTTGGATTGATTTAATCCCAAATAGCACTGTGTTTTTCCTCCTGAATAACCAGAATAATTATTATTCATGTGAATAATTTTTATTCCGTATTCTTTTTCGAATAAAAATTATTTTGTAATAATACGCCAGGCGGCTGCATAAAACGTCGGGCTGTTATGGAAAATAGTTATATGTTGTTTCATTGGTTGTGATGTCAAATAATTTATACTTAACAGTGTTTTAGGTTTTTTTGTTGGCAGCTTTCTTTATTTGGCGCCATTCATCGGAATCAACGAAAACTTAAACTTTTGTATTGGTTTGGAATAATTCCATTTTCATAGTCATAAATTGAAATAATTTGAGATAAAATATTTCTTAAAAAAATAAAATTAAGAAAAAATTATTCTTGACCTTTGGGGTAACTGTAGGTTAAAAGTTGAGCATAAGCGGTGTAAGCCGTACTACAAAAACAGTTACAGGGGTCTCACACATGAAAAAGGAACTCACGTCGATCAAGACGCGTTCAGCGGGGCGCTATCTAGCGCATTCCATTCGCCGGGCGGTTCGTCAATCCTGGCAAAATCGCTCAACCTCAACCGCCGCCATAATGTTTGCGGGTGCCGTTGCTGCTGGCATTTGCGCTCCAGCGCAAGCACAGCAAATCACGGGTAGTATCAAAGGTACCGTAACCGCACCAGGTGGTGATGTCGCCGTAAGCGGTGTGCAGGTTGTAGCAACCAGTGACGTAATGCCAAAACCGCGCTCGGCAACGACCCGCGCGGACGGCACGTTTTCATTGCCTTATCTGATCCCCGGTAATTACGAAATTACGTTTACCTTTGCTGATGGCTCGGTTCGCAAGACCAATACTACGGTGTTGTTGGAACAAGCATCGGTGGTGAATCTGGCATTCGAGCAAGCTCAAACAGAACGTATTGCCGTGTATGGCAGTGTAATTGTGACAGAAGGTGATTCGGCGCTGACAAATTCCTTTGGTGAAGATGTAATTGCCAACCTGCCCATTGGTCAGTCTTTCCGGGATATGCTGAAAATTCTGCCGGGTGTGGAATACAGTGAGAACGGCGTACTTGGCCCCTCTGCTGGTGGTTCGGGCGTGGATAACAGCTATGCCTTGGATGGCGTTGACTTGTCATTGCCTATGTTTGGTAATCTGTCTTCAGAACCGGCTACCCACGACATTGCTTATGTCTCTGTTGACCGCGGTGGTGCGAAGGCCATTGGCTTTAACCGCGCCGGTGGTTTCAGTGTGAACTCAGCAACGAAATCCGGTACCAATGAATTTCACGGTAGTCTGGAATACCGTCTGCAAAACGCCGGTTTTACTTCGACACCGGTCGGTGGTGAAATCAGTGACATAGATCGCAGCTGGGTGACGGCGTCTGTTAGCGGTCCAATTATAGAAGACCAATTATTCTTCTATGCGTCTTATTTCCGTCCTGAAGTAACGGGTGAAGACAAGGTGACGGCTTACGGCCCGGCTAAACCTTACAAAAGTGTTCGCGATGAATATTACGGCAAGCTCACCTGGGCACCGACTGATGACATCTTGCTGAACGTCAGTCAGCGCATCTCTGACCGCAGTACAAGAGGTTCCTCGATTGGTGAATTTGAAACCGATGACGTCTCAGTAGGTAGCGACAGCAAGCTTAGAATTACTTCTGTAGATGGTTCCTGGTTGCTGGGTGATGCATCCAGTCTGACCTTCAAATATGCGAAATACTCGGAAGACAGCAGTTCCAGACCTGACGTATTGTTAGGCTTCACACCTGCGCTGGGTGATTCTCTGGACGTAAACAATATCGATCAAATGGGCTATTTCGGTGTGCCGAGCTTGCGAGATTACCCAGATGGTGCAACGGCAGAAGAAATGGCGGCTATTGATGCATTTAATGCAACGGCTGCGCCGCTTATTGCACAATTTGGCTTCATTGGCGACGATGGCGAGCTGAGTGGCGGTGGCGGTATTGGTGCCTATCCGACAATCAACAATCAGGATTTTGCCCGTGAATCCTTCCAACTGGGCTACGATACCGAAATCTACACTGACAACATGACTCACTTCCTGCACTTCGGTGCGCGTTGGTCTGAACTGGAAGAGGATCTGTCACGTCTGTCGAATGGTTGGGGACGAATCAGCTATGTTGGTGGATTGGGGGCAGATGGTGGTGACACCGACCTATCCAATGTCTACTACGAAGCCTCCATTGAACAAATGAGTTTTGTTCAGAATGGCTCAGCGGTTTCATCTATTCGATCGTTTGCTGAGTCGATTGATCTGGAGGTTAACGACGAAATTGAACACGGTGATTTTACCTATAACATCGGTGTTGTGATCAGTCAGGATACGTATTTTGGCCAGGGTTTGCGTAAAAACAGCGCTAATCCGTCAGGCTATGAGCTTGCGCCAGGCGAAAAATACGAAATGTATAAAACTGGTTGGAAAGACATGATTCAGCCGCGTCTGGGTGTGATCTGGGAATATGAAGAAGCTGCAACGGTATTTGCGAATTACGCCAGCTACAATCCCAATGCGAGTTCATTGGCACGGGCGGCGTCCTGGGATCGTAATACGCAACGTACCTTGTTGGTTCGCTTCGATGAAAACGGTGACTTTATTGATGCAGGCGGTGCGCCGGGTTCTTCTGGTAAGTTTTTCGCCGACAATATGAAGCCTCGTCGTATTGATGAGATTACCTTGGGTACCACCAAAATGGTGACCAACGAATTGTTCGTACGTTCACATCTGCGTTATCGCTACGCAAGTCATTTCTGGGAAGATATGCCTAACGATGCGCGTTTGTATGGCGACTACGGAGACTTTGGTGGTGTGCCTGACAACATTGCGGCGAAAGGCCTGTACATTCCTGACCTGAACGATTGGCGCTATGGCGTGATTGGTGACGGCTCCGACGCTGTCGGTGGTTCATCTTATGTTATTGCAGAAGTAGATGGCGGCCAGACCAAGTATTGGGAATGGAGTATTGAGGGTGAGTACCAAAACGATAAGTGGTATGTAAATGCCTCTTATGTGTGGAGCCACTACTACGGTAACTTCGACCAGGACAATACTACCGCAGGTAACGACGCTAACACCTTCATCGGTTCATCTTATTACGGTGATGGCCGTGGCCGCATGGTTTGGGATAATCGATACGGTAACATGATTGGCGACAAGCCTCATAAAGTGAAAGTTATCAGTACTTACACGGCTGATTGGGAAGGCGTATTTGGTGCGTACTTCGTGTTCCAGTCGGGTGAAGCATGGACTGCCTGGGATGGCACGCCTTATGGATACTCGTCTGGTACCAGCCGTTTTGCAGAGCCTGCGGGAAGCCGCCGCGGTGCAAGTCACTGGCAGGTTGACCTGAACTACACCCAAAACTGGGAGTTCATGGAAGGCTATACCGCAAGATTCCGTGCAGATATCTTCAACGTATTCGATAAACAAACCGGGTATTCTTATAACCCGTATGTGACTTCGGATCTGTTTGGGACTCCACGTCAATACTACAACCCGCGTCGCGTGCAACTGGCGGTGGGTATTAAATTCTAAGCTCCGTACAACCTCGTTGACTCACGATGGTTTAGCCACCTCATTTTGGGGTGGCTTTTTTATGTCCGCTATTGAAAATCAGGCCATACAAAAACAATTAATTTTGTTGCCGTCCAGATCCCGGAAGTACGCACAGTAGTAAACATCCATGCGTGGGCCGGGTGCACCCTCGTCTTTTGCACCTAATTCCATCGCTTTTGCGTATAACGCATCGACTTGCTGTGAATTTGCGGCGGCCAGTGCCACCATACTGCCATTGCCTACTGTTGCCGGTTGCTCGTCGTAAGGCGTTGCCACTGCGAACATGGGGGCTCCCGGGTTATTTCCCCAGGCAATCATGCGTGGCGCATCAATGGCGCGCTGAGCACCCATTACGGCCAGTAATTCGTCGTAAAAAGCAGCTGCGCGGGGTAAATCATTGGTTCCAAAAATGGTGTAGGCAATCATATAAGTTCCTTAAATTCATGGCTGAATCGTATTATAGGACCCAGTAATACTATCTACTGGGCATAGAGTTCAATCTTTACTTGTTAAATGATAATAAGTATCATTTTCACAGTATGGACATCCTGGGATATATCAATGAACAAAATTAGTAAGAAAGTCGTAGTTTTACTCGCCGTATTCAGTGCGACAATAAGCATGAAAGCCAATGCAAATGGCGAAATCAGTGAGCACGTGAATAACCTCAGTGCGCACCTGACCGAATATGCTGAAGAAGTCACCTGGCTGTCAGACAAATTCAGTGGCGTAGTAAACGAATACAGTAAAAAGGGTAAGGCGGATTCTGATCAACTGATCGAATTCTGGGAAGAAGTTGATTTTCACTCGGCTATCGAAACCCAGTACGTTCCGGTTTATGCCACCATTTGGCAGGGTATTTACGGCGTTAAGGTTGCCATCGACAACGGCGAAAAAGCGGCGGTGGTTGAAGCTGAATTGCTGAAGCTGAAACAAGCGCTGTGGCAAGGTCTGGGTGCCGTAAAACTGGCTGCACAGTATCAGCAAAAAGGCCTGGTACCGAAAGTCATGACGACGGAACAAGAGCCAACGACGGGCCCTGAAGTCATCGATGATATCAAAAAGAAACTGCATCGCGTTGTGGCAAAATATGCAGAGAAGTTAACCGAAGTTGCAACAACGTTGGTTCACGATACCTACCTGCAACGCTTTGAAGGCATTGAAGGTGCGCTCATTGAACTGGATGCGGAATTAGTGGAAGATCTGGAAAAAGATTTTAACGTGACTCTGCCTCAGGCCATTAGCAAAGACACCAGCGTTGACAACGTTCGTGCAGTGGTAGAAACCATGCAGGTGAAACTCGATAAAGCCAGAAGCTTACTGGTGAAAGCGGAAGAAAGCCGCAAAAGTGTATTTTAAGGACTCGCATGCAGCGTAGAGCGTTTATACGTGGTATGGCCGCTACCGGTATTATCGGTAGCGGTTTTGGTTTAAGTGGGTTTGCGCGAATCGCAAACGCTGCCAATTCAATCTCTGTTGATCAATTACCAAAATTAACCGGCGAACTCACGCTGTATTTAGGGCGTGGCGAAGGCGGTTTGTACGAAAATGTGTTGCAGGCCATTCAGGACCGCAATCCGGGTTTTAAGCTGAATATTCGTCGTGGCGCAACAGCAGCGCTGGCAAATACACTGATTGCTGAAGCTAAAGCAGGTGTAAAGCGCGCGGATTTATTCTGGGCGGTGGATACTGGTTCTATTGGTGTCGTAACCGACGCCGGGCTGGCTAAGCCACTTCCTCAGGATCTGATCCAGCAACTCAGCCCGGGATTTCAGTATCCCTTATGGTCGCCGGTAACTGGTCGTATCCGCACCTTGCCTTACAATACCGACAGGCTGACCGCTGCTGAGATCCCAGACAGTATACTCGCACTGGCAGACAGTGATGTGAAAATTGGCTGGGCACCGGCTTATGCGTCGTTCCAGTCTTTTGTTACTGCAATGCGTTTACTCGAAGGCGACAAGGTAACCAAAGACTGGTTGAAAGCGATTAACGGCAAAGCCAAGAAATACGCAGGTGAACTGGGTGTGGTCATGGGCGTTGAACGCGGCGAAGTGGATATTGGCTTTGCGAATCATTACTACACGCTGCGTTTGAAAGCCGGTAAGCCAGATGCCTCAGTATCGCTAGCCTACACCAATAACGATGCGGGTTGTCTGGTGAATGCCTCGGGTATAGTGGCACTGAGTGACGGTGAGTTGCCGGTCAACTTTATCCGGTACCTGCTAACGAAGGAAGTACAGTCGTACCTGGCAAGCGAAGCATATGAGATTCCGCTGGTCAGTGACGTAGCATCGCCACCGGGATTACAGGATTTGTCTACGTTAAATCCGCCGGAACTCGATCTCAGAAAGCTGGCTGACTTACGGCCTACCATCAACATGATGCGCAGTATTGGGTTGTTGTGAGAAAACTGCCCGCATCGTATCCCATTGCTCTGTTAATTGCCGTATTTGCACTGTTACCTTTTGCAGTGCTGGTAGAGCTTGCTGCCGATGGCGGGCCCTGGTTTGACAGTCACAATATTCAGGTATTAATTAACACGCTGTTGTTAATGGTGCTCACCGGTATGGGCGCTGTGCTCATCGGTGTGCCGCTAGCCGTTTTACTGGCTTTCGTGAATGTGCCATTCAAGCGTTTCTGGCTGGTGTTGTTCTCGGCTCCGCTGGCGTTACCCAGTTATCTCGGTGCGTTTACGATGTACTTTTCATTTGGTCAGGGCGGTGAACTTGAAACCTTGTTCGGGGTGTCATTTCCGGCCCTGGAAGGGCTTACCGGTGCTGCGCTGGTTATGTCTCTGTACACCTACCCTTTTGTTCTCATGACAACACGCTCGGCCTTGCTTAGCGTAGATACAAGCATGATCAATGCGGCGCGCACCCTTGGCTTGCCGGTAATGACCTGCCTTTGGCGTCTGGTGTTGCCGAGGGTCGTTAACAGCATTGCTGCAGGTGCCCTGCTTGCTGTGCTGTATGCTCTATCTGATTTTGGTACGCCGGCCATCATGGGCTTCGATACCTTTACCCGGGTTATCTTTGTGGAATACAACGCGTTTGGCTTAAGTCAGGCGGCAATGTTGTCTTTACAGCTTATGGTGTTGGTGGGACTGGTCTTGTTTCTGGAAGCACGGGTAAAAGCGCACAAAGAGCGGCCGGGCAAACCCCTCTCGATATGGCTTAGCAAAACAACCGTCGGTGCTGTACTCGTGCTTTTCCTGCCGGTTATTCTGCTGTCCATTGTGTTACCACTAGGCATCTTTGTTGTGTGGCTGCTTCGCGAAGGTGTCTCTGGTTTCGACTTGTCCTTTGCGTGGAACTCTGCCTACGCTTCTATGCTGGCGGCCATTGCTGCTGTGGTGCTGGCGCTTCCTGTTGCTTATGCGGCACTTGCCGGGCGAGCCGGGCGAATCATGGAGCGTGTTACCTTTTTAGGCTTTGGTGTGCCAGGCATCGTCATGGGCACGGCGTTAGTTTACCTGGGATTGAAGCTCCCGTTTTTATACCAAAGTCTGGGCTTACTGGTGCTCGCTTATGTACTGCGTTTCCTGCCACTGGCGGTGGGTACAGTTCGGGCAACGGCAGAAAGCCTCGATGGCAGCTTAACCAAAGCGGCAAAAGTGCTGGGTGCCAGTAACTTTGAGGCGTTTTGGCGTGTTAGCGTTCCGCTGACCACCCGAGGCATCGTGGCCGGGGCTGCGTTGGTCTTTCTGGAAGCCATGCGCGAATTGCCCGCCACCCTGATGCTAGGGCCGACCGGTTTTGAAACACTGGCTACCTATTTGTGGCGTGTATATGAAGCAGGCTATTTTGGCAGAGCAGCCGTACCCGGACTTCTATTAATTTTGCTGTCCGGCCTGGGCTTGATTATCATGTTGTCTGGCGAACGTCATGCCGACATCGTTGGAGATAAGGAAAAGTAACCGCAATGCTGCAAGTGAATAACCTCTCGGTCCACTATGGCGACAAGCGCATAATTAACGACATCAGCTTTACGCTCAGCAGCGATGAGATCCTGATGTTAGTCGGTCCGACTGGCTGCGGTAAAACCACTATATTGCAGTGTGTTGCGGGTTTGGTCCCGCAAAGCGCAGGTGAAGTTGCATTCACAAATTGGCGCAGTACCCCTCAAAAGCACATTCCGCCAGAAAAGCGCAATCTGGGTATGGTGTTTCAGGACTTTGCTTTGTTTCCGCACCTGACAGTAGAACAGAATGTGTGTTTCAGGGTAAAAGACAGCACCCTGGCGGATCAGTGGCTTGAATTACTGGGCCTGAACGACAAACGCCACGTTAAACCCGGCAACTTGTCGGGTGGTCAAAAGCAGCGTGTTGCGCTGGCAAGAACACTGGCGCACCAACCGTCGGTGGTGTTGCTGGATGAACCCCTGTCAAATTTGGACGCGGCGTTAAAAGACAGTTTGCGCTGGGATATTCGCGATGCGTTAAAGCGGGCAAAGGTGCCTGCAATCTGGGTAACCCATGACCAAAGTGAAGCTTTGTCGGTGGGCGACCGGGTTGGCGTATTGAAAGACGGCATTTTGCAACAGCTCGATACCCCTGAACGCTGTTTCAGCGCGCCCAGCAACCCGTTTGTAGCGCGCTTTCTGGGTGAAGCGACCTTCTTGCGCGGTCAGGTTCAGCCCGACGGTATCAACTCTGCGCTTGGTGTTATCAACAAGCGTGCGGAGTCTTTGTCAGACGGTGAAGTGCAGATCCTGGTCAGGCCCGACGATGTGTTGTTTGTTGAGTCAGGTGACAAGCCGAATGGCACAGTTGATTACAGCCGGTATGAAGGCGAAACGCGGTTGTTTGGCATTACCCTGCATTCTGGCGAGAGTATTAAGTTGCGCGCCAACCACGAAGTAGTGTTCAAACCCGGAGATAACGTCCAGGTTGCGTTCAACGCAAACGAGTCGCCTGCCGTATTCCCCGCCGAATCTAATAGTTAACTACAAAATCAGCGTGCCTGCAGCGAACAACCTGCAGGCTTCTGCTTAATTGCAGGTGTCCCGGTAGGCTGTGTTGTATCAACGCTTGTCTAAAATCACGCAAATAAGCACAACGCCGCAAAAAATAAGACCACTTTACTGATAAGCTCAGCCGTGTGTCGTACACTACTCCCCCTGTTAAAAACCATAAGTGACAAATGTATTGAACCAGCACAATGCAAATCAGACACTGACGCTCTGGGGGTTGGGTAAATCACAGTCGGCGGTGGTTACCCGAATTGATACCGGTTTAGGTGAGCAAATCACTGCGAGACTTGCAGAAATGGGTCTTGCTGACGGGCGCATCGTGCAGTGTGTGCGTCGCGGCCCGCTAGGTGGCCCAATGGTCCTGCAGCTCAGTGGCAGTGTGTTCGCTATAGAACAGGATCTGGCTAGCCGCATTCATATTTCTCTTCAGCCTTAACCCGCACATTCAGGAACAGTAGTCGTTATGCAACGCATATTAATGGTCGGCAAACCCAACTGTGGTAAAAGCTTGTTGTTCAACCAACTTACCGGATTACGACAAAAGGTCGCGAATTACCCGGGGATTACCGTGGAGGTCACGCGAGGTAAGTTCGACAAGTTCGAGCTGGTGGATTTACCCGGCGCCTATTCATTGAATGGCCTGACGCGCGATGAAGTCATAGCCGTTGAGGAAATAAAACGCTCGCTGGCCGATGAAGATACCCGCGTTGTGCTGGTGGTACTGGACGCGACGCGATTAGCACAAAGCCTGATCCTGGGCTTACAGGTAAAACAGTTGGCAGCCGCGCAGGGCAAGCCTGTGATGTTTGCGCTGAATTTTATAGATGAAGTAAAACGCGTCGGTGAAAAAATTGATTCTGAAGGGCTGTCGAACGCATTGGGTAGCCCGGTTATGCCGTTGTCGGCCCGTTCACTGGACGGCTTACACGAATTTAAACACGCGCTGTTGTCTATGGCCGACTGGCCGAACGTGCATGACAACAAGCAACAACCTGCTTTGGACTATTCCGATGTTGCCGCACGCAGTCAGGCGCTGGCCAGTGAGTTTGGTATTCAGCATGACATAGTGCTGAAGAACCAGAACCGCATCGACAGCTTTATGTTGAATAACTGGACTGGCGGGCTGATTTTTATCGCCGTCATGTTCGTGCTGTTCCAGAGTATTTTTACCCTCGCTGCGCCTTTAATGGACGGGGTCGAAGGCTTTATTGAACAAGCTGCCAGTGGTGTTGGTAGCCTGACCCAGACAGGGATTTTCCACGATTTTGTGAATGACGCCCTGTTTGGTGGAGTCGGATCGTTTCTGGTGTTTGTGCCGCAAATTATGGTGCTAACGCTCATTATCGGGCTACTGGAAGATTCGGGATATTTGGCGCGCGCAGCATTAATGTGCCACCGTCCTCTGAGCTTCTTTGGGTTATCAGGCCGCAGTTTTATTCCGTATCTGTCGGGTCATGCCTGTGCTATTCCAGCCATTATGGCGGCGCGAACTATCGAGTCGCCCCACAAGCGCCTGATCACCATGCTCACGATCCCTCTGATGTCCTGCTCAGCGCGCTTACCCGTGTATGCGCTGCTGATTGCGGTACTCGTCCCTGCCGATGGCACGTTTATGGGCGTGTTTAATCTACAAGGCGCAGCATTTTTCGGGCTGTACTTCTTTGGGATCATCATGGCGTTAGTGATCAGTCAGGTGTTAAATCGCTTCTTACCGCGCGATCTGGAAAAGACCGATATGCCGTTTATTCTGGAGTTACCCAGCTATCGGCTTCCGCACTGGAAGCCGCTGTTTCAACGCGTGTTAAACAGTGGATTGCAATTTATTCGCCGCGCCGGACCGATTATTTTTGTGGTGTCGGTGGGTATTTGGGTATTGGGCTATTTCCCGTTGAACGCGTCTCTTGAAGACTCCTGGTTAGGTCAGATTGGTCATTACATCGAACCTGTCTTTGCCCCCATGGGGCTGGACTGGCGTTACGGTGTGGCGATTCTGATGTCGTTTCTGGCCCGTGAAGTGTTTGTGGGAGCGTTGGGTACCTTGTTCGGTATGGAAGGTGCGGATGAAGACGTCGCTGGTCTGGCCGAGCGCGTTCAAGCTGAAGGGCTAACCCCAGAGGCGGGTTTGGGTCTGGTTTTGTTCTATGTGGTTGCGCTGCAGTGCGTGGCAACCGTGGCTATGCTGAAAGGTGAAAGTGGCAGTAGCAAATTGGCGTGGGGGCTTTATGTGGCTTACGGCTTATTGGCTTACGTGATTGCCGTGGCGGTGAATCAGTGCTTGGGGTTTGTTTTTGCCTGACGGTTTGCCTCACCTTGCACAGAAAACCTAAGACAAAGGGCGCTAAACAGCGCCCTTTCTTATACAGCAGGATTACTTGCTTTTCAGAGCAATGCTTTGCTTGTAATAAGCCAGCGCTGATTCGTGATCGCGAGCCTTTTCGTTAATTTCCGCCAGCAACAATAAGCCTTCCTGTGTAGGCTGAAGCTTCATGGCCTTCTGTAGTGCCTTATTGGCCAGTGCCAGGTCGTTAGCGCGATAGGCTACCTGACCCAGAATACGGTAAAGCTCGGCGTTTTCCTCATCGGCCTTAATCCACTTCTCCAATGCCTGAATAGTGGGGGCCGGATTAGGCAGTGCCAGTTGTTTAAGCAATGGCAGAAAGGCGGCTTGCGGCCCGCGTTTTTGCCAGCCAAGTAATACGCTCTGGGCTTCCTGATGCATACCCTGAGCAAGCAATTGTTCGGCATAGGCAGCCTGGTAGCCCACATCGTTGCGCTGTTTTCGCGGCAGTGACTCCCAGAAGGTTTTTAACTGGATAGCACCTTGTTTGCTGGCTACTTCGGCCAAACGGCCTTTAGCAATTTGTTTGGACCACACGGTGTACTGCTCGCCAAGCACCTTCTTGTAGCCGTCGAGCTCGCTTTCCAGTGTGGCCCACTGGTTGCTCTCAGCCAAGGCTTGTACTCGCAGCGTAATAGCCGGGCGGGTTGCTTTTTGTTTGTCGTCCAGTTTGTCCAGTTCGGCCAGTGCCTCTTTGGGCTGATGCGCAGCCAGTGCCATACGGGCCAGCGTCACACGTGCTGCCAGCGCAGACGACGGGTACTCAGCGGCCTCGTTAAGCTTGCGCGTAGCAGTGTCCTGCCTGCCCCGGGCGACAGCAGCCTGAGCGGAAACCAGATAGTTTACTCCCTCAAACTCGCCTTGCTCAGCGATCTCTGCGGCTTTGGTGGCGGCATCCCACTCACCTTCTGCCAATGCCTGAATACTGCGGTAAAACGCACGCTGTTTTTTGCGCTCTGCACGACCGCCAAACCAGCTGCCCGAAAAACGGGTAAAGCGAATAACTCTGCCAAACAGCATGCTTGCCAGCATCCATATCACAATGGCACCCAGCAACATAATGCCAAGGGCAACCACACTGGTTTCTACAACCAGGTTGCCCATGGAAATCAGCACGTAGCCTTTATTGTCTACCATCGCCGGGGCGGCTATCAGTGCAATCAGAACGACAACAATGAACAGCAGCTTGAATATCAGCTTTTTCATAAGGCGCTGACTCCTTCACCGAACACGCGTTTTACGCGGCTGTCTAACAGGGCTTCCAGCGCCGCTTGTGAGCTCAGTTCAGTTGGAATGGCTTTACTGATATCCGTGGCTTTTAAATGGTTCAGCGCGGTCTCAAAACCAGCAACTTCCGGGCTGTCGGTTAAAAAGTTATCGCTGAGGATAGCCATGGCCTGTTCGAGGGAGGCCACAAAGAGCGCTTGTTCACTGGCCAGCGCTGCGGCTTGCGCCTGTTGTAGCGCCAGTTTCAGCTGTTCCTGGGCCAGCCATTTTTGCTTGGCTGTCATCAGTGGCTCAACGGGTTCATCGCGAAAATCAACGCTAATGAAATCGTCGACCAGTGAATGCCAGACATTAAGCAGGTTTTGCTTCCAGTCAGCGGCAGAGTCGGTTACTGCTGTCTCTGGTGCCGAGTAGTTTTCTTCCGGCGCATCGAGTGGCAATTTATTAATCTGTTTGAACATACCGTCCAATGCCAGCGCAACCGAGACTTGAGATGTAGGATTAACCTGTTGCAGTGCCTGAATGTCCTGGGCAATCAGCGCTCTTACTGGCAGCACAGAAGAATCTGACAAAGATTGTAAGCGCTTGTCGGCATTGCCCAGTAACATGATGGCTGTGCGCACGTCCTGCTCCAGCCACATCTTGCGGCCAGCCATACGTACCAAGTAGTCGGCTTCTGCAACTAACCAGTCTGTTGGGCGGCGACCGTTCATTTCTTGCAACTGCGCTTCCGCCGCCTCTAATGCCATGGCCAGTTCATTGACTTTGGCTTCCATGGCCTGCTGGTTTTCTGCCAGGGCTTTGTCGGTGGCTTCCTGTTTGGTCAGGTCTGTTTTAATGATGTTGCTGTCAGCGGCAACGCGGCTGCGCTGTTCGGTAAGGGTTTGAGAGACCGATGTCTGCAGCGCGTCCAGCTTGGTTTGGGTGACGGTACGTTCATTGATGAACCAGTAACCACCATAAGCCGCAGCTGCCAGCAAAATCAGGTTAAGCAGCACGAAAAACCACAACAACCCATTGCCCGACGATGCTTTCCCGGCCGGTTTGGCATTCGCCGTTGGCTCGGTCTTGCCGGACGCCCTGGCCTCGATGGTTTTAGGCATGCTGGCTTTGGCATTGTCTTGTGGTTGCTGATTATCAGCCATAGGTTACTCCCAGTTGTCCTTTATCCATGCAATGAGCGACGGGTCGTTGGCCTGCGGACAGATACCTACCTGTTGTATGCCCTGCTGACGCAATTGCTCTGCAATTCTTTCGCTTACCGTTAGCCATCGAAACTGACTTAACGGTTGCGCTTTATATTCGTTAATCAGGCACTGAGCCTGTTCGCCACTGGTTGCAACAATGCCGCTTATGGCTTCCCAGTCAATTGGCTGACTGAGCACCGGTGCTGCCAGTGGTTTACGTTCGTAAACATCAAAAATAGTCAGCCGGGCACCGCGAGATAACAGCTCGTCCTGAATACGGGTCCGACCACCCTTGCCTTTTAATAGCAAAATGCGCTGGTCGGCGCAATCACGCAAGCGTGGTAATGACAATACGCCGTCTGAATTTTCCTGTTCAGGCGTTATCACCGCGTTGGTAAATACGCCAAGTGCCTTTGCTGTACTTTTGCCTACTGCGACCACGTATAGGGATGCGGGAAGCTGTATATTGGTGTGTTCACCTGCACTACGTAATGCGTCTACCGCTGCGGTGCTCGTTACGATCAATATGCCGTCGCTGTGTTGGTTTACCCACTCCGTCACGTTCACCGCAGCATGGGGATCATGCTGTATACGCTGTAAGGCAACAACAGACGCATTGAGTCCGGCCTGGGCAAATGCGTTTGCACTTGCTGCCTGCTTTGGCTCAGGTCGGGTAACTAAATACACGACAAGTGACTCGTTAGTCGTTGTGAAGTGCAGCCAGAATATCGCCCGCGCCCTGCGCCAGCAATGACTCTGCTACTTCAATACCAATTTGCTCAGCATTGTCGCGATGTCCCTGGGCATTGGCGTACAAAATGGTTGCGCCATCGGCGGTGCCTACCAGCCCGGTAAGGTGGATGGTGTCATCCTGAAGCGTAGCGTAGCTGCCGATAGGTACCTGACAGCCGCCTTCCAGGCGCGCATTCATCGCACGTTCTGCGGTAACGCGACTGGCGGTGTCTGCATGGTTTAAGGCGGCAAGTAATTCGATTAACTCGCTATCGTCATTGCGACATTCGATGCCCACTGCGCCTTGCCCAACGGCGGGCAGCGAGTCTGTGTGTGCGATAGGTTGCGTGATGCGATCTTCCATGCCCAGACGAATAAGTCCGGCACAGGCTAAAATAATGGCGTCATATTCATTGGCGTCGAGTTTTGCCAGGCGGGTATTCACATTGCCGCGTAAATCCTTGATGACCAAATCCGGACGGTGGTGTCTTAACTGGCATTGACGACGCAGGCTGCTGGTGCCCACTACCGCGCCCTCAGGTAGCGCTTGCAGTGAGTCGTAGCGGTTCGACACAAACGCATCGAAGGGATTTTCGCGTGGGCAAATGGCATGCAAACCAAAGCCGTCAGGAAAGTCGACCGGTACGTCTTTCATGGAGTGCACGGCGATATCGGCACGCCCTTCCAGCATGGCCACTTCCAGTTCTTTAATGAACAGGCCTTTGCCGCCAATTTTTGCCAAAGGGGTATCCAGAATGCGGTCACCCTGCGTGGACATGGGGACTAATTCAACATCAACATGGGGGTGATGGTGCAAGAGCTGGGCTTGCACGTACTCGGCTTGCCACATTGCCAGTGCGCTTTTACGCGTGGCAATTCTGATGGTGCGTTGAGGCTTCACTGCGTTATTCGCCATAGGGAAAATTCTTGTATTTCAGAAACTATTTCAATCATCACAGTGTAACTGAAATTGCCTGAACGCGCGACGAAATTAGCTTGATCTGCCTCTATCTGAGCACGACTAAGTCAGGCGTGCCTGAATCCACGCGCTGATGTCATTTATTTCGTCCATACACACATTGTGTTGCATGGCGTAGGTCTTCCATTTGGCTTGATACCCCGCGTCTTTCAGTGTTTGGTAGGCGGCTTGCCCCATGGCGACAGGCACTACGTCATCGTGGGTGCCGTGTCCGAACTGGATCGGCGTTTGTTTGTTGGCGTCGTGCGCTTCTTCTGCCAACAGGCCGGGTTCGCACATGTAGGTCGATAACGCCAGAATGCCTGCCAGGGTTTTGCTGTAGCGTGTACCCAGGTGCAGGGCAATAACGCCGCCCTGAGAAAAACCTGCCAGAATAATGCGGTTAGCGGGCACGCCTTTGGCAATTTCATCCTCAATGAGTTGTTCAACCAGTGCGGCGGATTCTTTGACTCCACCTAAATCGGCGCGTTTGTCGAAATCCATGGACTTAATGTCATACCAGGCACGCATTTTCATGCCGCCGTTAATGGTAACCGGGCGCTCCGGTGCATGGGGAAATACAAAGCGAATGGCAAGCGACTCTGGCAGTCTTAATTCAGGTACAATTGGCGCGAATCCATGGCCTGAGTCTCCGAGGCCATGCAACCAAATCACGGTCGCTTTTACTTCAGTAGCGGGATTAATGTCGACAAAAGGTAGCGGCTGACTCATTGTAACAATGTCCTTGGTTTTGTTGTTTTCACGCCGGAATTATTATTCTGGAATATTGCTATGCAAACCTATCATCTAGACTGAAGGTGAGCAATCGCCAACTTTGTCTACAATACCCGCGTGAAACGGTAATTTGTAACAAAGCTTGTGAATCACTGTGTTGGGCTGTGCTACACTCTGGGTTTTACTTCCCTTTGCGATAAATATTAGGTGTTATGAGTACATTACTGGGCAACTTGTTTATTTTGGCGGCGCCGTCGGGTGCGGGCAAATCGAGCTTGATTAAAGCGTTGCTGGCGAAAACGCCGCCAACGGGCGCGAATCCGCTGCAGGTGTCGGTATCACATACTACCCGTAAGCCGCGTCCGGGCGAAGTGAATGGTGAGCACTATCATTTTGTGTCGCACGCTGAATTTGAAGCGTTGATTGCGCAAAACGCGTTTTTTGAGTACGCCGAAGTGTTCGGTAATTACTATGGCACCTCGCGGATTACCATTGAGGAAACCCTGCATCAGGGTATCGATGTGTTTCTGGATATCGACTGGCAGGGCGCGCGCCAGGTTAAAAAGCTGATGCCCGACACCTGCGGCGTATTTATTTTGCCACCGTCTGTTGAGACGCTGCGCCAACGCCTTGAAGGCCGTGGTCAGGATGACGAGAGTGTGATTGCCAAACGCATGGCGGAGGCGGTGTCTGAAATGTCGCACTATAATGAGTTCGATTACGTGCTGATCAACGACGATTTTGATACCACGCTGGCCGAATTAAACAACATTGTGCAGGCACAGCGACTCAGAACGCATAAACAGCAGCTACGGCACGATGCGCTGGTCAAGGCGTTATTGGCCTAAGCACAAATTTAGTACTACCCTTTTTACGCCGTGTTGTTGTATACTACGCGGCCATTTTTAGTAATAGTATTGTTCAGTTCGGAGATATACATGGCTCGCGTTACAGTCGAAGATGCAGTAGATAAAGTTGGTAACCGTTTTGACCTGGTGCTGGTTGCTGCGCGTCGTGCTCGCCAAATCGCCACAGAAGGCAAAGAGCCTATGGTTGATGTTAGTAACGACAAACCTACCGTTACTGCATTGCGCGAAATCGAAGAAGGTCTGGTAACAGCAGAAACCATCGAACAGGATGAGCTGCGTGACCAACAAAGTCAGGACCACGTAGAGTTTGCTTCAGTAGCAAATATTCTGTCTGACCAGTAAGCCAGATCGGCCTCTGGAAGCACTTTTTGACAGCGCCAGTGATTCTTGTTGAAGAAACACTGGCGTTTTTCGTTGGAAAGAAGCTCATTTCACCGTATTCTTAACGCTTGATATTATTGGAAATGCGTAACAAACGTGTATCTGTTTGAAGGGTTAAAGCAAAAAATCGCCGAATACTTGCCGCCTGAACGAGTGAAACTCGTACAGGACTCGTTTGTATTGGCTCACGAAGCGCACGATGGGCAGATGCGCTCCAGTGGCGATCCCTATATCACGCACCCGGTCGCCGTTGCCAGTATTCTGGCCGATATGCACATGGACCATGAAACCCTCATGGCTGCCCTGCTGCACGACGTTATCGAAGACACCCATTACAGCCAGGAAGATTTAGCGGACGCCTTTGGCGATACCGTTGCAGATCTGGTGGAAGGGGTGAGTAAGCTGGACAAAATTGCGTTTAGCAGCAAACAAGAAGCCCAGGCTGAAAACTTCCGTAAGATGATGATGGCCATGGTGCAGGATATTCGGGTAATCCTGATCAAGCTGGCCGACCGCACGCACAACATGCGTACACTGGGTTCCTTACGCCCGGACAAGCGCCGCCGCATTGCACTGGAAACGCTGGAAATCTACTCGCCTATCGCACACCGCCTGGGTATTCACGATATTAAAAACGAACTGGAAGACCTCGGCTTTCAGGCGATGTACCCCATGCGCCACCGCGCATTAAAGTCTGCCGTTAAACAGGCCCGGGGCAATCGCAAAGAAATTATCGAAAATATTCGTCAGGAATTGTCTACCCGTTTAGCGGAATACAAAATCGACGCCACCGTACTGGGGCGCGAAAAGCACCTGTATTCCATTTACCGCAAAATGAAAAACAAAGAAAAGATGTTTAATGAAGTCATGGACATCTACGCGTTTCGTATTGTGGTGCATTCAGTAGACGATTGTTATCGCTCGCTGGGCGCGATGCACGGGTTGTACAAGCCAATTGAAACCCGTTTTAAAGATTACATTGCGATACCGCGCACTAACGGTTACCAGTCATTGCACACGTCGTTAGTGGGTCCGCACGGTATTCCGGTTGAAGTACAAATTCGTACCGTAGCCATGGACCAAATGGCCGACAAAGGCGTCGCAGCGCACTGGCTGTATAAAGAGTCTGGCGACGGCACGACTGCACAGCTGCGCGCACGCAAATGGATGCAGTCGCTGCTGGAATTACAGCAAAGCGCCAGCTCGTCATTTGAATTTATTGAAAGCGTAAAAACCGATTTATTCCCGGATGAAATTTACGTATTCACACCGGATGGCAGAATCATTGAGTTACCGGCGGGCGCAACGGCGGTGGACTTCGCCTATGCGGTGCACTCCGATATCGGTAATACCTGCGTAGGTGTGCGGGTTGAGCGTCGCAACTTCAGCCTGAGCAAGCCGTTGGAAAATGGCCAGACGGTAGAAATTATTACGTCGCCCAAAGCGAAGCCGAATGCGAACTGGCTGAACTTTGTGGTGAGTGCCCGAGCGCGTACCCGCATTCGTCAGTACCTTAAAAAGCAACAGTCCCAGGAAGCCATTAACATGGGTAACCGCTTGTTGCGCCATGCATTGGGCGCGGTGAAGCTGGACGACATTGCTCAGGCCGACATTGACCGCGTGGTGGCAGAAACCAAACATGAAACGTTTGATGATTTGCTGGTAGACATTGGGCTGGGTAACGAGCTTAGCGCCATTGTTGCGCGCCGTTTACTGGGCGAAAGCGAAGATATCGAGAAGAAAGGCAATGTGGCCATTCGCGGCACCGAAGGCTTGTTGGTGACGTATGCCCGTTGTTGTCATCCTATTCCGGACGACGAAATCGTATCGGTACTGAGCCCGGGTAAAGGCATGACCATTCACCAAAACGGCTGTCCGAATATTCGCAAGCTGGCGAAAGAAGAGCCGCAGCGCGTATTGCGCATGCAATGGGACGAAGAGCCACAGGGTGAATTTAAAGCCTCGCTGCGCATTGAACTGTATAATCACCAGGGCACGCTGGCGAACCTGACTAATAATATCGCCTCCTGCGATTCCAATATTATTGGCCTGCAAACAGAAGAAAAAGAGAGCAATGTTTACTTCGTGGACATTGAGCTGACCACTTATAATCGGGTGCATTTGGCCAATGTCATGCGTAAAATTCGCACCATGCCCGAAGTACAAAAAGTGTCGCGACACAGCCAGTCGCGTCATCAATAACTTTATTACCCACAGGACTCATTATGTCTAAGTCAATCATTCAAACCGATAACGCGCCTGCAGCGATTGGTACTTACAGTCAGGCTGTGAAAGCCGGCACGACAGTGTATTTGTCGGGTCAGATCCCTTTGGTACCGGAAACCATGCAGCTGGTATCTGATGATTTTGCAGAACAAGCCACTCAGGTGTTCGAAAACATCAAAGCAGTGTGTGAAGCGGCTGGTGGTACTACTAACGATTTGGTGAAAGTAAATATTTACTTACTGGATCTGGGTAACTTTGCTACCGTGAATGAAATCATGGCGAAGTACTTTACCAAGCCCTACCCGGCTCGTGCTGCGATTGGTATTAAAGCGCTGCCCAAAGACGCGCTGATCGAGATCGACGGCGTGATGGAACTGCCGGAGTAAGTCATGACCCCTGAACGTTACCAGCGTATTCGAGAGATGCTGGCCAAACGTCAGACGGATTTGACAGTATGTCTGGAGAACGTCCACAAGCCGCACAACGTGTCGGCTGTGGTACGCACCTGTGATGCCATTGGTATTCACAAGGTACACGCGGTGTGGGAAAACCAGTACCGCGTGCGCTCCGGCACAGCAATGGGCAGTCAGCAATGGGTAAACGTGGATACACATGAAAATGTGACCGACGCCATTGGTGCGCTTAAAGCACAAAATATGCAGGTGCTGGTTACTCACTTATCCGACAAAGCGGTAGATTTTCGCGACATCGATTACACCAAGCCCACGGCTATTTTGTTTGGGCAGGAGAAGTACGGTGTGACTGACGAAGCCATCGCTATGTGCGATCAGGATATCGTAATCCCCATGGTAGGCATGGTGCAGTCGCTCAATGTATCGGTAGCAGCCGCACTGGTGCTGTATGAAGCACAACGACAGCGCCAGATAGCCGGTATGTATGATGTGCAGCATCTTTCAGAGGAAGAGTGTCAGCGTATGCTGTTCGAGGGGGGCTACCCGGTTCTCACTAAGGTGTGTAAGCGCAAAGGCATCCCATACCCGCCCATTGACGAACAGGGGCAAATCGCTGCTGACGACAGTTGGTGGCAGCAAATGCAGTTATCTACCCGCGCATTGGCGTCACTCAACGCATAAATCCCGTTTTTTTGCGCTAAACGCAGTAATACAGGAAAGAAAAAGACCGCTTAGCAGGTCTTTTTTTATTCCTGAATGACTGTGAGAAACCCTATGCGTTCTATTTTAGTATTAGCACTGTTTGTAAGTGTTCTTGTTGCACCACTTTCCATGGCACAACCGCGCGAGATTGCACCAGAAGCATCCGCTGTTCGTCCATTACTTAATGGCATGACCATTCCCAATGTTACGGTAAAGCTGGCCGACGGTTCACCAGTAAGTCTGGCTGCACTGACGATGCAAAAGCCAACGGTGATCCTGTTTTATCGCGGTGGCTGGTGCCCGTATTGCAATCGCCAGTTTGCTGAACTGCAAACCGTTGAGCAGGATATTATCGACCTCGGTTTTCAAATTCTGGCTATCTCGCCGGAAACACCAGAAAACCTGCAAAAGCAGGCACTGAAAACAGAAATGAAAGTAACGCAGTTGTCGGATACCGACCTGAACGCTATTCGCGAGTTTGGATTGGGCTTTCACGTCGACAAGGTCACGCAGATGCGATACGCCGCCAATAACATTAATCTGGCTAAAGACGCTGACGGCAAAGCGGTATTGCCAGCACCTGGTGTCTTTATCGTGAATCAGAAAGGTCAGGTGGAATTCAGCTATGTAAACCCGGACTTTAAAGTGCGCCCTTCGGCAGAGCTAATTTTAAACGTCGCAAAAGTACTGGCGAAATAATCGCTATCGAGTCGGGCCAGCGTGCCCGACTAGTCCTCCGGGCATGCAATCTGGTGGCGTTGCATGTAATCAATCAGGTCAAGGGCATCGTGTCTGCCGGTATTGACCAGGCCATTGTAGACGCCGGCTTTGTCGGCAACTGACTTGTGCTGACCCAACTTCCTGACCCCTTCCAGAGAGGTAACGCGCAGTTGAATGCCCACAATACCCTTGAGTAATTTTTGTTGGTAGTCGGCTTGTGCACTGCCAGATGCAGGACGTGCCATGTCAGGCTCGAACTTGTCCATGATGCGGTCAACGACCTCCAGGGTGGCAGCATCGTCCAGTGCGTTCAATTGCCCCTTGGCGTGCACAGCAACATAGTTCCAGGTGGGAACATTGGGCGAACTTGCGTACCAGCCAGGCGAAATATACGCGTGTGGCCCGGCAAAGACCGCTAGCGATTCGGTATTATCCAGTTTTTTCCAATGCGGGTTCCCACGTGCCACGTGTCCTTCCAGAACCAGCTCGTCGCCGTCTTGCCTAGCAAGCAAAGGAATATGCGTCGCCTGCAGATTCTGGCTTACCAGCACGGCAAAGGCGTATTCATCGATAAACGCAAGCTGTTCAGTTTTCTCTTTAAATGCAAAGGGAGCGGGGACAAACATACCAATTCTCAAAAGCCAACACGAAAACCACAGTTGACCATAAATTGCGTGGCGGTACTAACGAATTTCTACAAATGGCAGGAATCGCGGGGCTGACTCGGTTTCGCTGCGTTCAAACGCATTAAATGGCGGGATAGCTAAATCATCCGGTGGCGCTGCTAACAGATTCAGGTTAACAGCCTGTGCCTTGCCGTAAATTGCGTCATCGCGCACGTCGAATTCGTAGTAAATACCATTCCAGAAGTTTGCGCCGAATTCGCCTTTCTTTTTAAACATAAACAACAAGTCGTGTGACAACCAGCTTAGGTCAGTGGCGGTCACTGTACGGGGTTGCTCGTAAGGGTAACGCAGATGACACCATAGCTCTGGCCCTTCCAGACACTTCATTTCTTTCATCGACAGAAAGTAATCGGTAAAAAGCGCGTAGTCGATATCGATGGTGTAACTGACCCTGTCGCTGTTATCAGTCGGCGTAAATAAAACTGTGCCGATGGCCAGCTGTTCCCCTTTGTTGCCCATCAATACAATGGATTTTTTACCGGCAAGTGGGCCTGTAGGTTGTTCGGCGGTAGTTACACAGGCCAATAGCAGCAGGCAAATACAGGCTGTTAGTGTGAATCGTGAAATCTGGTACATGAGCACAACAACATGTTCTTTTATTCGTTTTAAAAACTATAGGTGTTTGCGGCGTTATCGAAAGGGTACTTTAGTAGGTTTTATCTCCTCCCTGGTGATTGCCATAAAGAGGTGATGAGTAGCTTGGCGTTGTATGGGGTGGCTTAACCGCGCATTCAGGCTCGCAATGCTCCAAGGCTTGAATTACACTGCTGTGTATAAATACAGGAAGGAATATTCATTATTATGCGAGCGGAAGAGTCGCTTGCCACGCTACCTATTACACAACTTAAAGGCGTGGGCGCAAAAGTCGCAGAAAAACTCGCGAAAATAGGCTTAAACACCGTGCAGGATGTGCTGTTTCATTTGCCATCCCGCTACGAAGATCGCACGCGCATCTACGCCATTGGTGACTGCCGGCCGTTTACCCACGTCAGCATTTTGGGTGAGGTGATGTCGGCAGATATTCAGTACGGTAAAAAGCGCATGCTGGTGGTGAAACTCAGTGACGGCACCGGCACCATTACCCTGCGCTTTTTTCACTTCGGCACACTGCAACGCAATATGATGACTCCGGGCAATGAACTGCGTTGTTTCGGTGAGATTCGCACGGGTAAGTGGGGGCTGGAAATGATGCACCCCGAATTCAAACTCATTGAGGCCGATACCGAAGAACTGGAAGAAACCCTGACTCCGGTGTATCCCACCACCGAAGGTGTTAAACAACTTACCCTGCGCAACCTTACCGAACAGGCGCTAGCCATGCTGGATAAAGGCGCACTGAATGACTTGTTACCCGACGGCATGTACAGCCAGCAGGTGAGTCTGGCTGATGCGTTAAAGCTGGTTCATCGTCCGCCACCCAGCGTAGCCGTAGAGCAGTTGGAAGACGGTAAGCATCCGGCGCAAATGCGTTTAATTCTGGAAGAGCTGCTGGCTCAGCATTTAAGCGTGCTGAAAATCAGGCAGCAAAGCGATGCGCAGCCGGGTATCGCCATCGAGGTAGACAACGGTTTAATTGATAAGCTGCTGGGGAATTTGCCCTTTTCACCTACCGGCGCTCAGCAGCGCGTGGTCGCTGATATTCAGCAGGATATGCGGCAGCCACGACCAATGATGCGTCTGGTGCAGGGCGATGTAGGCTCAGGTAAAACCCTGGTAGCCGCGCTGGCTGCGTTGTCAGCAATTGGGGCGGGGTATCAGGTTGCGTTGATGGCGCCTACGGAGCTGTTGGCAGAGCAACATGCTAACAACTTCAGCCAGTGGCTGGAGCCATTAGGGATTCAGGTAGGCTGGCTGGCCGGTAAGCTAAAAGGCAAGGCCCGTGAGCAGGTACTGGAAAACCTCGCTAATGGCACCATTCAAATGCTGGTGGGAACCCATGCGATTTTTCAGGAGCAGGTAACTTACAGTCAACTAGCGCTGGTGATTGTTGATGAACAGCACCGTTTTGGTGTGCATCAGCGACTGGCGCTGCGTGAAAAAGGCGAAGCCCAAGGGCGCTTCCCGCATCAGTTAATTATGACCGCCACCCCCATCCCCCGCACACTGGCTATGACTGCCTACGCTGATTTGGATACCTCGGTGATTGATGAATTACCGCCGGGGCGTACGCCTGTGAAAACCGTGGCTCTGCCCGATACCCGACGTGGTGATGTAATTGAACGGGTGCGCGAAGCTTGTGGCGAGCAGGGCCGTCAGGCGTATTGGGTGTGTACATTGATTGACGAATCCGAAGTGCTGCAGTGTCAGGCAGCGGAAGACACAGCTGTAATACTCAAAACCGCCCTGCCCGACTTAAATGTGGGTTTGGTTCATGGCCGTTTAAAAGCCGCTGAAAAACTGGCGGTAATGGATGCGTTTAAAGCCGGTGAACTGGATTTGCTGGTAGCCACCACGGTAATTGAAGTTGGTGTGGACGTGCCCAATGCCAGCCTTATGATCATCGAAAACCCTGAACGCCTCGGGTTAGCCCAGCTACACCAGCTGCGCGGCCGTGTTGGGCGGGGCGCTGTCGAGAGCCACTGCGTGCTGATGTATCAAAGCCCGCTGTCGAAAACCGCGACCAAGCGTTTGGCGGTGCTACGCGAGTCTAATGACGGTTTTTATATCGCTCAGCGAGACTTAGAAATTCGTGGGCCAGGCGAGTTGATGGGCACCCGCCAGACCGGTATGGCTGAACTTAAAATTGCCGACTTAGTGCGTGACGCGCAGCTCATTCCACAGGTACAGCATATTGCAGTAAAGCTCTGGCAGGAGTATCCATCCCATGCTCAGGCCATCATTAACCGCTGGATTGGTCACAAGGAGCAATATGGTCATGCCTGATTCGGTGCCCGTTATTTTCGACAATCAAATTGCGCCCACCGCCGCTCAACAAGCTGTGCTTGATATTGCACAGCAAGCTGGCCTGGCAATAGCCGCGGAAAGCGACGCAATTTTACAGTTGCACATTGTGGACGACTGCCTGGTGTTAAACGACGCCAGCGACGCGAAAAGTCAGGGCGTGAAAGTAGATTTTTTATCCGGCCAGAGTCAGTACCGACGGGCCCATGGCGGAGGCAACAAAGAGCCCATCGCAAAAGCCATTGGATTAAAACAAGGCAACCATATGTCGGTTGTGGATGCCACGCCGGGGCTAGGTCGCGATGCATTTGTATTAGCAGCACTGGGTGCACAGGTTACTATGGTTGAGCGCTCACCGGTTGTGTATGCATTGTTGGCGGATGGTTTGCGCAGGCTGGCACTGCAAGAGCCCGAATTAGCATCCCGTTTTAGTCTGGTGCACGCTAATAGTGCCGACTACATGCAAACTCAGCCGGCTGGTAGCGTGGATGCCGTTTATCTGGACCCCATGTTTCCGCATAAGAAAAAGTCCGCCTTGGTAAAAAAAGAAATGCGTGTATTTCAGGCTTTGCTGGGCCCGGATGCTGATGCCGATGCGTTACTACCTGCCGCGCAAGCTATTGCTTTAAAACGTGTTGTTGTTAAGCGCCCGAACAGTGCGCCGTTTTTGGCGCAAACTAAACCTTCCATGGCAATCAGCAGCAAAAAACATCGATTTGATGTATATATCAATGTTTAACTATGCTGTTATAGTATTTAAAACAATCTAAAGCGGTTAAGAACGCGCCGCGTTATACACTTTTACACTTGGGAGACGAGCATGTTAGAAGTTGGTAGTACCTTACCTGAAGTATCGTTTGGCTATATCAAAGATGGCAAAATGACCGATCCGCGCACTAACGAAATTTTTGGCGATAAACGCGTTGTTGTGTTTGCCGTTCCGGGTGCATTTACACCAACTTGTTCACAGGCTCATCTGCCTGGCTACGTTGCATTGGCCGATAAAATTAAAGCCAAAGGCGTGGACACTATTGTGTGCCTGAGCGTGAATGACGCCTACGTAATGGATGCCTGGGGTAAAGCCTCGAACGCAGAAGAAATTATGATGCTGGCTGATGGCAACGGGTTCTTTACCAAAAGTATTGGCATGGACATGAACACCAGTGATTTTGGTGGTACCCGTTCTGTTCGTTACTCTATGCTGGTGGAAGATGGCGAAGTTGTTAAGATTTTCGTAGAAGATCCAGGCCGCTTTGAAGTGAGCGATGCCGAAACCATGCTGAAAAACCTGTAATAGTCTGCCGTTGCTAAGAAGGCATCAGTCTTCTTAGCATTCCCTTCCTGTTTCACCATTTCCAATTCCTGTGCTTGCTTTAAACAGGCAACGCTCTACCTGATTAGCGCCGTGCCGCTAAATTGCAATTTATCTTAAGCGTTTTGTGTATTCCGTTTTGCGCAAAATTGTGTCAGTTTAAAAAGTTAACTCACATAACAAATAAAAAACGTTGCCATAAAAAAGGAATCAGTATGAAGCTTAAGGTATCAGGGCGAAAACTCGTGTTGGGGTGTGTCATGGCACTGTCTCTAACGGGGTGTGGCGAAAGCACCGATCCCACCCAGGTAGCCGTAACGGGCGGTGTCGTACAAGGCGTAAAAAACAATAACGTTATCGCATTCAAAGGCATTCCGTTTGCAGCGCCGCCGGTTGGTGACTTGCGTTGGCGGGCCCCTCAGGCTGTGCAGCCCTGGGAAGGCGTACTGGACGCCAACGACTATGGCAATGACTGCATGCAGCTTCCGTTTCCCAGCGACGCCGCGCCATTAGGCAAAACACCCGCAGAAGACTGTCTCTACGTTAACGTTTGGAAACCCGCTGATGCCAATGAAAATACGCCGGTCTTAGTGTGGTTTTACGGCGGCGGTTATGTGAATGGCGGCGCGTCACCTGCAGTCTACAATGGCGAACACTTCGCCGAGAGCGGCGTCATTTTTGTGAGCTTTAATTACCGTTTGGGACGTTTTGGCTTCTTTGCGCACCCTGCACTCACTGAAGAAGCGAAAGCGAACAATGAGCCGACGGCTAACTTTGCGGTAATGGACCAGGTAACCGCACTGCACTGGGTAAAAAACAACATCGCTGCATTTGGCGGTGACCCGTCGCAAGTCACAATTATCGGTGAGTCAGCTGGTGGAGATTCTGTTCTAACCATGATGCAAACCGCACCGGCCAATGGGCTGTTTCAACGCGCCGTTATTATGTCGGGCGGCGGTCGCTCGCTTACCCAGCGCCGAGTGCTCAGTAAAGCAGAAGCGGGAGAGCAATCGGCTGAGGCAATTGGTGAGAACTTTGCCGAGGCCAAAGGGATCAGTGCATCTGGTGCTGAGGCACTGGCAGCGCTGCGCGAGTTAAGTGGTGAGAGTGTGGTTGACGGTTATAACCTGGCAACCATGTTTGCACCGCCAGCAGGCGGCAAGACTACCTATGTAGGCGGACCGGTGCAGGACGGTGAGCTAATCACCGGTAGCATTCAGTCTGCACTGGAGAATGACACGGTAGCCGACGTTGATGTCATGGTTGGTGCAACCAGCTTGGATATTGGTTTTAATGCTTTTCCTGACAAAGCCAGTTTGTTTGCTTCTTACGGCGAGTTTGCTGAGGCCGCAGAAGCCGCTTACGATCCAACCGGTGATGCACCGCTGCAGCTAGTGGGCTACATGGCCGGTCAGGATCGGATGATGCAGGAACCGGCAAGATTTGTTGCAACACAAATGACCCAATCAGGCCAGCAAGCCTACTATTACCGATTCGGGTATGTGGCGGACTCACTGAGTAACGAACCCGGTGCGGCACATGCATCGGATATTCCGTTTTTCTTCAAAACGGTGGATGCGAAATACGGCGCTGCGTTAACGCCAAAAGACGCCGAGACGTCGGCTATGATCCATCAGTACGTAGCAAACTTCGCCAAAACCGGTAACCCGAATGGCGAAGGGCTCGCAACCTGGGAAGCGTTTGACCCGGCCACGTCTAACATGATGGACTTTAATCGGGCCGGTGAGGGCAGTCATGCTGTCGACCCATGGAAAGCGCGTCTGGATGTGGTGGCTAAGGCAGCAAGCCGATAGCGGAGGCATACCTAATTTACCTGAACTGACTTATACTACGCTCCTTGAAAGAGGAGCGTGTAGTGAAACAGTTCGACGTGGTAGTGATTGGCGCCGGTGCAGCAGGCTTATTCTGTGCGGCAGAGGCGGGTAAACGGGGCCGGAAGGTACTGGTACTGGATCACGCCAAAAAGATTGGCCGTAAAATTCTGATGTCTGGCGGCGGTCGCTGTAACTTCACCAACATGTACGCCAGTGCCGAAAACTATCTGTGCGAAAACCCGCATTTCTGTAAGTCTGCGTTGAGCCGCTATACCCAGTGGGACTTCATCGGACTGGTGGCCGAATACGGCATTCCCTATCACGAAAAGACTTTAGGCCAGCTGTTCTGCGACAACTCCGCGTCGGACATCGTAGATATGCTGATGAAAGAATGCAGCAAATCTGGCGTAACCATTACCACGCGATGCGAAATTGGCGGCGTAACAAAAACCGATGAGGGATTTGCGCTAGCCACGTCACAAGGTGATTACCAGTGTGAGTCGCTGGTAATAGCAACAGGCGGCCTGAGTCTACCCAAGCTGGGCGCAACACCATTCGGCTATCAAATTGCTGAACAGTTCGGTTTAAACGTGTTGCCCACCCGTGCCGGATTGGTGCCTTTTACCCTGCACGAGCAGGAGAAAACACTGCTTGCTCAGTTAAGCGGCATCGCTATAGATACCTACGCCAGCTGCAACGACACCACATTTAAAGAGGCTACCTTATTTACCCATCGGGGGTTGAGCGGCCCTGCAATGCTGCAGATATCCAGCTATTGGCATCCGGGCGATACCTTGCATTTGAATGCAGCGCCAAGTTTAGACGTGAACGAGGATTTATCGGAGTCACAATTAAAGAACCCTGATTCTTTATTAACAACCTGGCTGGCCAAACACTACCC
>NZ_CFIDRX010000005.1:0-63424 GCF_984433645.1 Marisediminitalea sp. | reverse complement strand
GCAATAGCATTAACAGGCGGCGGTACGCATCCGTCGCCTGGAGAAGTGTCACTCGCCCACAATGGCGTATTGTTTCTCGATGAATTACCAGAATTTGGTCGTCAGGCCCTGGACGTACTGCGCGAGCCGTTGGAAACCGGCGACATATGCTTATCGCGCGTATCCGGTCAGGCAAGGTATCCGGCAAACTTCCAGTTTTTAGCGGCAATGAATCCCAGCCCAACGGGTGATATCAATGATGGCCGCAGCACGCCGCAACAGGTTCAGCGCTACCTGAGCCGGCTTTCAGGGCCATTGTTAGAAAGAATTGATTTGCAAATAGAGGTGCGTAAACCAGACCAGTATGAACTGGCTACATCGCCCACCGGTGAAGACAGTGCCATAGAGGCACAAGCGTTGGTGGAACGCGCAATGGAACGCCAGTTCAAGCGCCAACTTAAGGCTAATGCGGAACTGAGCGTCGCCGAATTAACAGAATTCTGCAAACTGGATGAAGACAGCTTCACCTTCCTTCGGCGGGCTGCCACCAAGCTGAATTTATCGATGCGGGTATTTCACCGTACTATTAAAGTCTCACGCACCATTGCCGATCTGGAAGAAGCCGAACACATAACCCATCGACATATTGCAGAAGCACTGGGATACCGGGCGCTGGATACACTTATACGTCAGTTTAATACCAGTTGAAACAGGGCATCGACCAGAGGCTCATGCCGGCGCGACTCCAAACAGGCCAGACCCAGCTCGTAGGAGCCAATATCTTCAACCAGTATGCGTGACACGCTCCCCGCCATACCACTGTGATCCAATACAACCTGAGGCACAAACCCGACACCGCAGCCCAGCGCAACCATAGACACAATAGCCTCGTTACCGCCTACCGAGGCATAGACATTGGGCCGAATGCCATGTTCAGCAAACCAGTGATACACAATGCGGCGACTCGGGCCTTGTTCAGGCAGCACCACTTGCAGCTTGCGCCAGTCAACCTGGCTCAACTGGGTTAGTCGCCAGTCCCGCGGCGCTATAAGCACCAGCGGCACGTGGTCCATACCGGAAAAACACAAGTCAGTGGGAAAACCCGGGCTATTTATGGCTATTGCGACATCACATTTTTGCTGTTTGACGTTGTCGATGGCTAACCCGGGATCACCGGTGACCAGTCGAATATCAACCCCCGGATAGTGTTGGCGATAGCGCGATAGCAACGCAGGAAGATGGCTCTGACTGGCGGTAACAGAGCAATACAGACTCAATTCTCCTTTCAGCGATTGCTCATCAGCGCTGAGTTCTTGTCTGACCTGTTGCCATTCTTTTAGCACCGTCTCACTAAAGTTGAGCAACTTGTGGCCGCCGTGAGTCAACGCAACCGAACGGTTGTCGCGTTTGAAAAGCACACACCCACACTCTTCCTCCAGCCTTTGTATTACGCGGCTTAGCGTGGAAGGTGAGACATACATTGATTCGGCAGTGTCACCAAAATGTAAGCTTTTTGCGAGATGATTGAACAGTTGTAGACTGCGAAAATCCATGAGTATTTCACTTTTTGCAATACTGTTTTGCAAATATATCATTTTTCAAAACGAATGGGGTAGCGTATTGTTCGCTGCAAGTCGTCATTGACGAGGTCATCCCTGCTGAGTGAAGCGAGGGATTACGACAGAAAGAAGTTCGGAATTATTATATTTATGGCTAATTATTTTAACACCCTGTCTTTACGTCAGCAGTTAGACCAACTGGGTCGCTGTCGCTTTATGAAGCGCGAAGAATTTGCTGATGGCTGTGAGTTCCTGAAAGGTAAGAAAATTGTCATCGTTGGCTGCGGTGCACAAGGCCTTAACCAGGGTCTTAACATGCGTGACTCCGGGTTAGACGTAGCATATGCACTGCGTCAGGCAGCAATTGATGAAAAGCGTGATTCTTATCAACGCGCCACCAGCAACGGTTTTACAGTAGGTACGTATCAGGATCTGATCCCTACTGCTGATCTGGTTTACAACTTAACGCCAGACAAGCAACACGCCAGTGTGGTAGAAGCAGTGATGCCTCTGATGAAAGAAGGCGCTGCATTAGGTTACTCACACGGCTTCAACATTGTTGAAGAAGGCCAGCAGATTCGTAGCGACATTACTGTTGTAATGTGTGCTCCTAAGTGTCCTGGTACTGAAGTACGTGAAGAATATAAGCGCGGCTTTGGTGTACCTACACTGATTGCGGTTCACCCTGAGAACGATCCGAAAGGTGAAGGCTGGGATATCGCTAAAGCACTGGCAAGCGCAACTGGCGGTGACCGTGCAGGTGTTCTGGAATCATCATTTGTTGCTGAAGTAAAATCTGATTTGATGGGTGAGCAAACCATTCTGTGTGGTATGCAACAAGCCGCAGCAATTCTTGCTTACGAGAAAATGACTGCTGACGGAATCGACCCGGGTTATGCAGCTGCATTGATTCAGTTCGGTTTAGAAGCCATTACTGAAGCACTGAAAATCGGTGGCGTAACTAACATGATGGACCGTTTGTCTAACCCTGCAAAGGTTAAGGCTTACGAGCTGTCTGAAGAATTAACTGCATTGCTTCGTCCACTGTTCGAGAAGCATCAGGATGACATCATCAGTGGTGAGTTCTCTCGCACTATGATGGAAGACTGGGCGAATGGCGATGCTAACCTGCTGAAATGGCGTGAAGAAACTGGCCAATCTGGTTTCGAGAATGCGCCAAAGTATGACGGTACTATTAGCGAACAAGAGTTCTTTGACAAAGGAATTCTATTAGTAGCAATGATTAAGTGTGGTGTTGAAGTAGCCTTCGACGTAATGGTTGAAGCGGGTATCTTACCTGAGTCTGCATACTACGAATCACTGCACGAAACACCACTGATTTCGAACACGATTGCCCGTAAGCGTCTGTACGAAATGAACGTGGTTATCTCTGACACTGCAGAGTACGGTAACTACTTGTTTGCCAACGCAGCAGTGCCATTGCTACGTGAGAAGTTTATGCCAAACATCAAAACTGATGTGATTGGCACCGGTCTTGACGTGACGTCTAACCAGGTAGAAAACAAGCGCCTGGTAGAAATTAACGAAGCGATTCGCAACCACGGCGTTGAGTCAATCGGTAAAGAATTACGCGGTTACATGACGGATATGAAAGCCATCATTGAAGCGTAGACAGTTTCTGTCGTTAGGTGCTTAACCAAGCCCTTTTGCCCGACCAATTTGGTCGGGCTTTTTTATGTCTGGGATTTGCCCACACTCGGGCTTACATAGCTTTTCCCTTTGAAAAACAACAGCCAATTAACTTCTTATGTATGTGACAAACTTTAGCGTTTGCTTAAATGCATAGAAAGCCATAAACGCTACGGCCACAACGGACAGAATGAAAATAAACCATGTAGGAAAAAGATTCAGAATCCTTGCCTTTCTGCCCACTAGCTCGAAAACCGTACCACTTTGCCATGATTCGAAAATAGATTTAGATAACCAGCCAGTGCCAAAAGTCGCTAACCAGAAAAAAACTGCAGCCAAAAAAGCAATCTCCGTATCACCGTTTTCTTTTTGCATATTTTCTAAACACAACACCTTAATACTGAATCTTCACAGTAGCACGCAGCCATACTTTCAGACAAATTCACTTCATATTCTCGTAATTAATGTGCTGCGCTAGTAACGGCGATGTGTGGTGAACCAGCATGAATAAAATTCCCTGATATCGCTTCGCGATTCAGGGATGACAAGCCAAGGGTTATATCATCGACTACGCCCATTGTGTTGCAGTTTGGCAACGAATATCACAGGCCTCCTTTCGTACTATTTTCACAAACCACTGTTTTTAAATACCATTTCTTCTGGCACGCATATTGTAATAGCGATCTGTTTGCACAAGTTCACTGATCACATAATGAAAGCTGTTTCGAAAGCAGCAGATAGAGCGCTAGGAGTTACACATGCAGTCAGGTATTACCAGGTTCACACAGGTGGGCGACTGGATTTTTGAAGTTAAAATGGTACGGGCACTGCGGGTAGAAAAGTACGGGCAACCTTATGATGCGGTTTCCACACTTACCGCAAATGGTGACAATCTGTATATCGATACACAACTAACACGCCAGCACAATGAACTGAGTAGGGAAGACTGCATGGCCTTTTACGAGTTTGCCCGCCAATTGGAAATGAAACAGATTCAGTACGACAAACTGCGTAACGGCGAGCGCCAAAGCCGTATAGTGGAAATCGTAGAAAATCAGCGTCCGCGAGCCCAAGTCCACCTTGCGAGAGTGAAATAGCAAAACACACAGCCTGGTGTAACGAACGTCAAACCAGGCTGCCATCTGTTTTCTAGCTTTCTGTAGGTTCGGGCTCGGCTTTTAACGTTGGCGTAATAACCAGCTTAGCCAGCGAGAAAAAGATCAGAAACCCGATCGCAATCGGGTACAGGTTGTCTGTTAAGAAGGCGTCTATGCCCATAGCAACCGGCACTGAAATAATGCTCGACAGCGACCCAATAATGGCTGCGCCAATACCCGCTAATTTACCCAGTGGCTGCATGGCAATTGCATTCAAATTACCAAACAACAGGCCAACAAAGAAAAAGCCAATAAACAAAGTGATGAGCGCCAGCGGCAACGGTGGAAGCCCTGCGAAAATCACCATTTCAACCACCAGCACCGCAGAAAATACAAGCACCCCGTACAATGCCATGCTGGTGACCTTTTTCATGCCCCAACGCATCACAATACGGCTGTTCATGTAAGATGCCAGACCAATGGAGAAAGCCAGAAATGCAAACACGTACGCGAACATATCACCGACTTCATAAAAGCCTACAAAAATGGTTTGCGAAGCGCTGATATAGGATAAAAACGCACCAAACACGCAGCCCATGGCCACGGTTGGGCCAATCACATCACGGTGTGTGAGAATGAATTTTGACGAACGAAAGAACTGCGCCCAGGAAAAGGGCACGCGGTCTTCCACCGGCAGGGTTTCAGGCTGACGTATGAAGTACCACAAGCCAACACCGCTGGAAACCACCAGGAATAACGTGAAAATGTGCGTCCACGATGCCACACTGATCACCCACTGGCCAACCATTGGCGCAATCATTGGCACCAAGATAAACACCATCATAATGAACGACATGACCCTTGCCATAGCTTCCCCAGCGAACTGATCGCGAATCACCGCCATCGACGCAATACGCGGGCCTGAGACGCCAAAAGCCTGTATCAAGCGGCCGATTAACATGGTTGTCATATCGTCGGCGATCATACAAACCAACGTACCCATTACGAAAATACCCAGGCCCAGCATAATAGCTTCGCGTCGTCCACGCGCATCGCAATAGGGTCCAAAAAACAGCTGTCCGAACGCCATGCCACCAAAAAACAGTGACACAATAAGGTGGCTTTCGTGAATGTCCTTCGCACCCAGGTGATGCCCAATAACGTCGAGCGCAGGCAACATGGCGTCAATGCTTAACGCCACCAGCGACGTCATAAACGCCATAAGCATTACAAATTCGGCCATACCTAATACGGGTTTAGCATTTACTGTGGACTGGGTCATAATCTCTTTAATCTTGTCTTCATGAGTGAGTAAGTGCTGCTCACTATCAGTCGCCTGGCAGAAATCACCAAGCCGTTCAGTATACGCTAAATGCGCATCAAGAGGGGGCAGAATACGTGGATTTGACCATAAAATCAGTCAAAAACCATCGAGCAGAACCGCATATTATTTGAACGGTCTATTGCCCTATAAACCCTGACTATGGATCTCGAATTTAATAACAGCAAAACCCATTTTGATAATAGTTAGGCGACTTAACAGCGTGTACGGTCAACTACATTCTATTAACAATTGAAATTAACCTGATTCCGCCATGTTCACTGACTTTATTGCTCACGCCACACGCCATTTGAGGCCGGTCTTTTTACTCTTGTTAGCTATGCCGGCAATCGCTGCACAACCAGCTAGCACACCTTTCAATGCATCAATTGATACGTCAAAACCTGTTACTTACACTAACCCGGTTCTTCCCGGTTTTTACTCAGACCCGAGCATAACAAAAGCGGGGGAGTACTATTATCTGGTATCCAGCACCTTTGAGTATTTTCCAGGCATTCCGGTGTTCCGCAGTAAAGACCTGGTTAACTGGGAACAGATTGGCCATGTCATTGACCGGCCTGAACAGTTACCCGATGGCGTGAACATCTTCGCCGTTACCCTGCGCTACCACGACGGTACGTTTTATATTGTTACCACCAACGTGGGCTACGGTTGGAATTTTATCATGACAGCAGATGACCCAGCCGGCCCCTGGTCTGATCCTATCTGGATAGACATACCTCATATTGACCCTGACCTGTTCTTCGATGACGACGGCAAAGTGTACGTCATCAACTCTGCTTTCACCTTGTATGAAATCGATATTAAAACCGGAAAAGTGCTGAATGAGACTGGCCCTGTTTGGGCGACCGAAGGCGGGCGCTATGCAGAAGGCCCACACATTTACAAAAAGGACGGCTGGTATTATTTGATGGCGGCCGAGGGAGGCACAGAAGAAGCACATTCCATAACCATTGCGCGCAGCCACAACATTGCTGGTCCGTATTACAGTAATCCGGCCAATCCCATTGTGACACATGTAAATCGTGCCGGTCAGCAAAACCCCATTCAGGGTCTCGGCCACGGCGACATGATTCAGGCTGACGATGGCAGCCACTGGATGGTGTTTCACGGTTACCGAAGCGTTATTGAAGGCGGCGTTCACCACACTCTGGGCAGAGAAACCTGCCTGTCGCCGGTCAGCTGGCCGGAATTTGGCTGGCCCCAAGTGAACGGTAACGGCACGATTACGCCAGAAATGCGTGTTCCCACGTTGCCCTTAGTGCCTGTTGCCCCAGATCCGGTGCGCACTACTTTTGACAAGCCGCTGGGACTTACATGGAATTATGTTCAGTCGCCACCACCAGCGGGTGTCAGTATAAACACCAACAAAAAAGCCCTGGTGCTGACCGGCTCGGCCCACACGTTGGGTAATCCACATCAAAAAGGCGTGAGTTTCGTTGGTCGCCGCTTGCAACACACTCACTTCAAAGCCAGCACGGAGTTACATTTTGAGCCGGCCGCGAGTCATGAAAAAGCCGGATTAACGCTGCTCAACAACGGTACGCATTTCGATATCATGGTCGGTACAGACAATGGCACCCGATATATCCAGGCCACCTTCCAGTTTGGCGAGATTAACTACACTTCGGAAAAGCGTACTTTAGCACCGGGTCCGGTAGTCTTAACGGTAGAAGGAACAGGAAGTGACTTCCATTTTGGGTTTGAACAGCAAGGTAAGGCCACCGTTTTAGACAGTGTCAGTGCCCGTTACCTGAGTTCCGAAACCATAGGCGGCTTCACCGGTGTCTATGTAGGCCCTTATGCAACCGGGAATGGCAAAGCCAGTAACAGCAAAGCGCGTTACACGTGGTTTGACTATAAACCTAATACGCCATAGACAATTAACACAACCGGGTAACATAAGGTTACCCGGCGTGTTTGAATAGTTAACAGTCTTTGTCTTCCATATCTAACTTGTCTTTCGCTTTTTCGCAGGTATCTTCAATCGCATCGGCTGTGTCTTCGGCTAGTTCTTCTGCTTTGTCTGCAGCGTCTTCAGCCATTTCTTTTGCCTTGTCAGTCGCGTCTGCAGCCGCTTCCTTCGCGTCTTTAAACACGTTACTGGTGCTCTCTTTCAGGCTGTCCAGCTTATCTTCTGCCTGTTCGGCATTGTCATCGCTACACGCCGCCAGGGTAATAGTGAATAGTCCGACAAAAATGAGGGTGAATACTTGTTTTACGTGTGTCATGTGTGTCTCCGTTTCTCTTGTTTCTTAATGCGTTATCTGCGCGTGATTAAGCCAAGTACTACCTTGTACAAAAATACCAGATAAATACTGGTAAGCAGAACCAGCTTACCCATGCCTTGCATACTGTGCGATACCCCCAGACGTTTTATTACGACACCGGTTAGCACAGTCATAAGCACAATTATCAACAACATTGGCGTTCTCCTTTCTCAAACCTCACCGAATCACGGTATTTGAGCCAATGCGGCTTGTACGTGTCGGGCGCGGTTTGTAATTAACTTCATCACGAGAAATGTCTAGTGACATAGATATAGCGAAAAGCTTGCCAACTTTTATTTTTATTAATTAACAATGAGTTACAAAAACAACAAGAAACGCTTCCGACACAACCCAGTAAAAGTGTCTGTCGTAACAGACACTTTTACCGGGCGTGGGTAGTCATCGACAATCAGGCTTTTTGTTGTTCAGGGTGAAGGGTTTTACCCAGGATGTGGTTGTCGCGCTCAATTACAGTAGCCGCCCTGCCTACAATTAACGGATCGGGCGCTTTGGCTATGTGCTTGTCTTTGTTCGGATAGGGCAGTTCATGCAGGAAGTACTGCATACAGTTCAGACGGGCCCGCTTTTTATCGTCTGACTTGATCACGACCCAGGGCGCATCAGCCGTGTCGGTGTAGAAGAACATGGCTTCTTTTGCTTCAGTATAATCGTCCCACTTTTGCTGAGCCAGTTTGTCAATCGGGCTGAGCTTCCATTGCTTCAGCGGATCAGTCTCGCGACGTTGGAACCGACGGGTCTGCTCTTCCTGAGTTACCGAGAACCAGAACTTGAAGACGCGAATGCCACTGTTCACCAGCATGCGTTCCAGCTCTGGCGTTTGACGCATAAACTCCAGGTATTCGTTGGGTTCGCAAAAGCCCATGACTCGCTCTACGCCGGCACGGTTGTACCAGGACCGGTCAAACAGCACGATCTCCCCGGCCGTTGGCAGGTGTTTTATATAACGCTGAAAATACCACTGGCCTTTTTCTTCGTCAGACGGCTTTTCCAGTGCAACCACCCGGGCACCACGAGGATTAAGGTGCTCCATAAAGCGCTTTATCGTGCCCCCTTTACCCGCCGCGTCACGCCCTTCGAAGATCATTACCACACGCTCGCCGGTGTCTTTTACCCATTTCTGTACTTTTAGCAACTCAACCTGCAACTGGCGTTTGTGTTGTTCGTAAAACTGCCGGGTGATTTTGCGTTTATATGGATATTCCCCGGAACGAAACGATTCAGCAATGTACTGTTCGTCGTGGCGTTTTTCACCAATACTGTGGGGCGCTGTGGGTACTTCAGCTACTACCGGAATAGCGGCTTGCGGCTGTGGGTTTTCGGTTTGAGTGGTTTGGCTGTTTGTCACGGTAAGATCTCCTGTTGATGATCTTAGTGTACGCCCAAACCGTTGCGGAATAAGGTGTTAAAGCCACTGGCGCTGATCCAGATCAACGCCAGGCAGCCTTTCCTTTTATTGCAGGTATTTGCTGAGGAATGTGTCCATCGCTTCAAACGTTTTCATGCGGTTGGATTGAATAGACAGATGGTGATTACCAAAAGGCAATTCCACATACTCGAAGACTTTGTCGTGATCTTCCAGCTCCTCGGCCATATTGCGGCTTTGCTCAACGTGCACCACGCGATCTTCCTCACCGTGGATCAGCAAAATAGGCGTTTTAATGTTCTCCACAAAGTTAATCGGTGAGCGACGCTCACGATCATCCTGGTCTTCCCCAATTTGCTTTTTCACCAGCTTTTTATTCACAAAGGCACGGGCGCGAAATACCAGTCTGTCTAAATCACTCACCCCTGCAAAGCTCACTGCACAGGTATACATTTCAGGGCTTTTAACCGTAGCGGCCAACGCAGCGAAACCACCGTAACTGGCGCCCACAATGCAGACTTTGGTTTTATCAGTATAGCCTTGGTCAATCATCCATTGCGTTGCATCGGCTATGTCGTCCTGCATGGCCATGCCCCAGCTTTGCATCTGTGCTTCACTGAACGAGTAACCATACCCTGTCGAGCCTCTGAAATTCGGGCGCATAACGGCGTAACCACGGCTGTTGAAATACGCAGTCCAGTAATCGAATCCCGCGTAGTCACGGCCACCAGGGCCACCGTGTGGGAAAATAACCGTAGGGTAAGGCGCTTCGCCGTGTTTAGGTAACGTTAAGTAACCCTCAATGGTCGCTTTATCACGCATGGTAATATCAACCCGTGTGTGGTCACTCAACGACTCCGGCACAATATCGGGATACTGGTCGAACAGGAATTTCAAGGTTCCTTCGCGCTGGTTACCAACGTAATAACGGCCCGGGTGGGTGTCACTTTCAGAATACAACAGGTACACATCCTCATTCTGACTGAACTTAACCAGGTAGTTTTTGCGATCTTTTAGTACGTTATTCAGGTTCTCCTGCAACGCTTCATAGCGAGGCTCCCAATAGTAACGTCCGCCTTTGGCGTTAGCGTGACGTACACCAATTGCGTCTTTGGTGACAGGCGAATAAATCAGGCTGCCGTCCACATCGTACTCGTCATCAGCGTAAACCAAGGTTTCTTCGCGGGTAGTTAAATCCATTTTGTACAAGGCCCGGTAGTCGCCCAGGTATCTCTTGAAATACAGGATATTCGGATCGGCCGCAAACCCTGCAATGCTTATCGGTTTGTCGTCAGACACATTGTAAGAGAACAGCTTTTCGTATTCGTCTTCTTCATTCAGCAGATAGATATCACGGTCGCCGGTTTCGTAGTTCAGTGTAATACCAATACGCAGATTGCCCTGGCGATCAGTCATCCAGTCGCGGATGCGTTTCTTGCCTTTTTCCAAACGGCTGATCTTGCGGGTTTTAACATTCACTTTGAACACAGACGGTTCAAGAGGGCGCGCAATATCGATAGCCATTAAAATGTGGTCAGGATCATCCGGCAGCATATCGATGATTTCGTCCTGGAACTGCGGCGCGCGTTTTGAATTTTCCTGATATCGTTTGATATGACGCCAGTCGATAACTTGCTCGGGATCGCCGCCCTGCTCGTTATACTTCATGACATACAGTCGGGTTTTGAAGTACTTGGTGCCCGCTTCCGATATCTCATATTTTGCGCTTACCAACAGATCTTCATCGTTAGCCCAGCGGTACCAGTTAATTTTAACTTTCTTGTTGTCAGCTCTTAGCAGGTAAAAAACCTTGCCGGTTTCTATATCCAGCGTCATCAGTGCCGCCAGGTCTTCACTCTCGGAGTTGCGTTCCATCGCAATGCGATTCCCGCTCGGCGATAATGCAACAGAATAGAACTGCGGCAATCGGCTAAAGACTTCAATTGGCGTTAATTTTGCTTCTTCATTAGCAGTGGCGAGAGAAACAGGGGCAGCAGAGACTATGCACAAACACAGCATAATCACGCCTTTTGCAAAGCGCTTCATGGCAACATTCCTTGTATTTATAGGATATTATGATCAGTAATATAATTAATCGCAGCAGTCGAGGCAATCAAATCAGCCTCTGTTGGCTCTGTAGTTGTTACACGCTGTGTCGTAAATACGCCACGTTTCAACGAAATTGCTGTAGCAATACGCGTGATAACGGTAAACTGACGTCTCGATTTACCTGTCATCACTCAAATAGCTACTTGCCATACCCGGTGTAAGGAACCACACGTTAACCCATGTCGCTTCGCACGTTAATCATCGCCCTTAGCCTACTTATTGTGACTGCCACTGCGCCTGTTTTGCAGGCAGCCACAACGCTGGACTACGAACTCACGGGCGTAGAAAAAAGTGAATTAAAAAAGAATATCGGTTTGTACCTGGCCAACATCTCTTTTTCCGGTACGGTACCCGACGAAGCAACCCAGGAACGTATCATAAAGACAGTCAATACTGCGCTTCAGCCATTTGGTTACTACAACGCTGACGTAGCAGTTTCCATTGAAAACGAAGACGTCATTATTAACGTTGTTTTAGGCGATCCGCTTATCGTGGCCAACGTGAACCGGGAGATTATCGGCGAGGGCAGGGATGACCCGGCTTTTCGCGAGAGATTTAACGCGCTGGCCATCAAAAAAGGCGATGTATTGCATCAGCCAACCTACGAAAAGTTTAAGTCAGACATGTTTAACTATGCATTGTCGAACGGCTACTTTGATTTTTACTGGCAGGCAACCCGGCTCGATTTGGTGAGAGAGGAAAACGAAGCAAACGTGCTGCTAATCGCGCAAAGTGGCAGGCAGTATGCCTTCGGCGAGGTCAGGTTAGTCGGCGATGACAGAGCCAAGGCGATCATTGGCCGTCTGCAACCCTTCAAATCTGGCGATCCTTACAGCGCAGCAAAACTCACTACGTTTAATCGCCGTCTAAATGAAACCGGCTACTTCCAACGCGCCATTGCCCGTCCTCTGGTAAGTCAGGCCGACGGTGTAAACGTACCAATTGAAATAACCCTGTCTCACTTACCCAGGGACATATTTAACGTGGGTGGGGGAGCCAGCTCTGACACCGGCCCCCGGGTGCGAGGCCGCTGGGAGCGCCCCTGGGTAAACTCCCGTGGACACTCTATTACCGGTGAAGTATACATCTCTAAACCCGAGCAGGCCGCCAGTCTGGACTACCGGATTCCGCTGGAAGACGTGAACAACGATTACGCCAGCATCAAAACCAGTTATGAGTTTGAAGACAACACCACCAGCGACACCAAAAGTGAAAAACTGAGTATTTCCGGTCACCGGTTCTGGAAAGAAGCCGATTCGCCCTGGCAGCGCAGTATTTCCCTGTCTTACGAACGTGAAATGTTTACCCAAGGTATCAGCGACCCGCAAACCATCAGTTTGCTCATGCCCGGATACTCTATTGGCTACAGTGAATCCGACAACGCCCTGAGCATTAACCAGGGCAAATTTTTTGTGGTTGCCATGCAGGGCGCACATGAAAATGCCGGCAGTGACATCTCACTGCTGAAAATGACCGCCAAAGCCAAGTATATTGCCACGCTCAACAACACACACCGGCTATTTTTACGTGCCGAAGCCGGCGCCATCGAAACCGAAGATTTCGACCGCGTGCCGTCGAGTTTGCGATTCTTTACCGGTGGTGACCAAAGTATCCGTGGTTTTAGCTATCAGGAAATCGCACCCTCGGTATTAAACGACGAGGGCCAACGCGTATTAACCGGGGGTAAGTACCTGGCAACGGCCAGTGCGGAATACGCCTACCCTGTCACTGATTCCTGGCGCGCGGCGGTCTTTGCCGATGTCGGTACAGCAACCAATGATTTTGCGGACCCGTTGACCACCGGTTACGGCATTGGTGCCCATTGGCTTACGCTAATTGGCCCGGTGCGATTCTACATTGCCCGGGGGCACAGCGAATTCGAAAATACCTGGCGCTTCCACTTTACGCTGGGGCCTGAACTATGAGTATAAATCGCCTCGCAAAAGTATTTTTGTATTCAGTGGTGAGTGTGGCTACGCTCGCCGGCGTGCTGCTATCGCCACTGGGCATGCCAGTCATTCAATACGCCGCCAATCACAGCGTGCCGGGCCTCTCGGTATCGTCTCTATCCGGCAGTTTGTGGTCAACGCTGACCGTAGAACAATTGCGCTTTCAAAATGCGCAATGGCAAGTCGACGTAGCGCGTATCGAACTGGATCACGATTGGACCTGCTTATTGCAATCGTCGGCGTGCATAAACACCCTCACGGTTAATCAGCCTGTTGTAAAGCAATTGGCCGAAGCACCTGAAACGCCAGACAATGACGAGCCAGTCAACGCCATTGAATTACCCATAGCCATTCATCTGGATAACCTTACGGTTACTGGTATCGACGTCTCAACCTTTGCGGCAAATATCAGCATTGCGCAGCTAAGCGCCCGAGCCGAGTGGGTAAACACGCTCAAAGTAGCGCATTTTCATACTAATGATATTCGGGTGTCACTACCTGAAGCCGAAGCGCAACCTACGCCAGCTTCAGCGCCTGTCGTTTTAAGCTATCAGCCACCAGCGCTGCCAGCTATTACCATGCCGTTACTGGTCAGCCTCAATGACATTGCCATTAATCAACTTCAGCTCTATCAGGGCGAATCCCTGTTAACTAAGTTAAACATCGCATTGCAAAAGGCGGCGGTGAAAAAACGACAGATTGAGTGGAAGCAACTGAGTGTTGAAGCACCGCAAGGCAAAACCAGTGTGTCTGGCCAGGTAGCGTTTACCGGCAACTACCCGGTTACGCTGTCGCTGGATGCCAGCTCTTCGCTGGAAGACTTTCCTCAGTCAGCAAACCTGGCAGTAAAAGGCGATTTAAGCGATCTTTCAATCACGCTGGCAGCGAGCGGCACCGTATCGGCCAATGCACAGGCTCAAGCCAACCTGCTCAACAGTCAGTTGCCCTTGTCGTTGCAACTTAACTGGCCGGAACAAAGCCTGAAACCTATTCAGGACATTCAGCTTGCAGCGGGCGTTCTGTCTGCACAGGGAAAAATGGGTCAATATGCCCTTAGCGCCCAGACCGGGGTGTCGGGTGAAGCCATTCCCTCGACCGCCATCGATATTCAGGCCGTATTAGGCGAGCGCTCACTGGCGGTCAGTGCCATGAATGCAGACCTACTCGACGGCACCATCACAAACAGCGGCGTGCTGTATTTCAGCGATGCGATTAGCTGGGAAGGGCTTACCCATCTTCAAACACTCGACTTAGCAAAGCTGAGTCCGCAAGCGCCGACTATGGTCGACGGCTTGCTTAAAACGCAGCTCAGTATGACGGCTCGCGGTCCAAACCTTCTGGTGTCAGATATTCAGCTGTCTGGTGTGCAGTACGACAGGGATTTTCTGTTGCAGGGAGACGCTGTCTATTCAGCCAATAGCGACATTATGGTGGGTAACCTGACTGCGCAACTGGAAGACAATGAAGTCTCTGCAATCGGGCAAGTCTTTAATCAACAGTACATCGATGCACTGATTTCTCTGAAGCTGCCACACCTGAGCTATTTGTACCCCGATGTAAAAGGCGGCATAGATGGCTCAGTGAATATTGAGGGCGACTGGAATAACCCAACCGTACAATCTGCCATTGCGCTTCGCGACATTACACTTAGCCCTGCACTGAGTGAAGCAATGGCTAAACAAGGCCCGCTCAATGGCACGGTTGATGTTGCAGGTAGCCTGGCTGAACACACGCTGACAACCTCGTTGCAGTTGCCCGACTACACTAGTGAATTGCATTTAAGCGGAAACTGGCAAAATGGGCGCTGGCAGGGCGTTCTGAGTGATACCCAACTGGCTGTGATCAACACGCGCTGGGCGCTCAACACCGACGTAAACCTGTCTTTTGTGCAGTCGCCGCAACAGCTCAATGTGTCGGCGCATTGCTGGGAATCCCGTGAGCACGGCGAGCTGTGCATTAACGAAGCCAGCTATACGCCACAACAGGTTTTGTGGGATATCAGCGCAACCGAGTTACCGCTCGGGCTATGGGCCTTTGAACTCGCGCCAGAGGTGTTGTTTGAACGCAATCAGGCAACCCTGTCGTTTTCCAGCCAGGGCCAATTGGATCTCGCGTCGCAACAGGCCCAGGCCAGGGTTAGTGCCGATATAACCGCCGATGACTGGCGGGTGGGCCCGAAAGGTGAAGTGGTACTCGCCGTTGACACCTTCTCGTTGAACGGCAACTGGGCAGATAACCAATTAACGTTTACCTCTGAGGTGCGCAGCCCACAGGTTGGCGATATCATGGCTAATCTCACACTTCTACCCTTAGCCGACACGCCAACACTGGATGGCACGGTCAATATCAATCGTTGGCGACTGGCTCCGTTTCAGGCTTTGCTTCCCAACATGAATGCGCTGGACGGCCAGATAGATGGCGAGCTGGCTCTCAGTGGCCCTATGACGTTGCCACTTGTTAACGGTTCGCTCGCGATCCGCGACGGCCATATCGACAGCGACGACCTGCCGGTGAAAGTGAGCCAATGGCAGCAAACCATCGCGCTGAATGGCGATAATGCCGACTTTAACGGCGAATATATGCTGGGCGACGGCGCAGGCACCTTGAGTGGTGATGTGAGCTGGCGCGATGTACCTGAGGTCAATTTCACACTTGCCGGTGAAGCATTCACCGTGCAATACGACGACAGCAAGGTAAAAGTATCACCGGATTTGACTGCCCATATTACGCCGCAAAAAATCGATATTCAGGGCGAGGTCGACATTCCTTATGCCAGAATCAAAGTGAATGACCTGCCGCCCAGTGCCATTGCCCCGTCAAAAGACGTGCACCTACGCGGCGAGCCCCCCAGCGATGCGCTGATTGATCAAATCAACGCCAATGTAATGGTGACAATTGACGATGCGAAAACCCAGGAAGTGAAGCTCGACGCATTTGGCCTCACCGCCTCGTTAAGTGGCGGCATCAAGGTTCAAACTCAGCCTGCGTTAACGGGCTTTGGTGACCTGCAGATATTAAACGGCCGCTACGAAGCCTATGGTCAAAACCTGATTATCCGAACCGGTGAAGTGCAGTTTAACGGCCCTATCGACCAGCCTATGTTACTGGTTGAAGCCATTCGCGATCCCGAACTAACTGAAGATGACGTCATTGCCGGTGTGCGTATTGAGGGGCCAGCGTCGCAACCCAGTGTGAATTTGTTTTCAGAGCCGACCATGGATCAGGCGCAAAACCTGGCTTACTTGTTAAGCGGTAGCGGTGGACTGGGCGGCAGCAATAGTGAAATGGACCAGAACGCCTACGCCAGCTTGCTGATTGGCTTCGGTTTGTCCAGCTCAGAAGGCTTGACCAGCGGTGTGGGTGAAGCGCTCGGCATTGAAGACTTAACCGTATCGACCACCGGGCAGGGCGACAATACCAAACTGGCGATTTCTGGCAAAATCGCCCCTAACCTGACGGTACGATACGGTGTAGGTATGTTCTCCAGTGAAGACAGTGGCGGCCAGGAAGTGGCGTTGCGCTATCAGATCATGAATAACCTGTACCTCGAGGTGGTAAGAAGTCTGCACACCGCGGTGGATTTGTACTATCAGTTTACGCTCGGTAAACGCGGCAAAGAAGACGAAGACACACCGTCATCAGAGTAATCTCCGAACGGTATGTTCAGGACTTTGTTTAGGCTACCCGGCCGTATTCCCCTTGTTGCCTAAATCCGCGAGGTGTAAGTATTCACGATGGAACCGTTTCGCGCGCTTGTGCGCCCAAACGCCAGTGCCAACCAAGCCGGAAACAATTAATACCAGCACCCAGACACTGCGTCTCAGGTTGTCCAGTGTGTAGTCTTCAAACACCGCCATCATGCCCAGAATAGCGACAAGCGCGACACCAGACATCCAGCAGGAGTGGAAGGTCAGGCGGGCAATTTTATGGTTGTTCAGCAGCTGTTTTTTTAGCGTATCGACATAGTGAGACGTATCCCCGAACGTAGCCAAAGCAGCATGGCGTCGCAACCAGGCGATATACAAATAAAACACAAACGTCACCGCCACTAAGGTGATCACGCAGCCAGCCAGCAAAGACGACAGCTCATCCCAGGTTGCTATCAGCACCCAAATTGCCGGCACTAAGCCCAACATATCCAATACCAAATAGAGTCGCTGAGCGCGTTGCTGGCGCTTTAACCGGCGGGTTAGATCCTGCATATCAATGTGGTTGGTAGGCTGCTGTTGCCACAGTGCCGATAAATCTGCTGACGTATCAGACATGTTTAAGCTCCTGTTGTAGCTGTATTTTTGCACGCTGCAATAACACCCCTACATGATTTTTGGTTATCCCGCATACTTCAGCGATTTCCAGATAACTAAGGCCTTCCAGCGTAAGCGTTAACACCTGACGCATGGCCACAGGTAAAGCACGCACGGCAATCAGTAATTGCTCGATATTGCCTTGCTGTTCCGCCACCGCATGTGGCTCAGCGTTCTCGTTACCCTGGGCGAATTCCCACGCCATATTGTCGTGACCAGACTCTTCCTGCTTTTTGACCTCTTTACAGACATGGGTAACGGCCCGGTTATGGGCAATTTTCAGGATATAGGTTTTCAGTGAAGCCTCGCCATTGAAACGCGTCAGTCCTTGCCACACGGCCAGTGCGATCTCCTGCAACAATTCCTGCTGCAAGGCTTCATTCGCCTCATAGCTCGCAGCAACACGACTTAATAAAGCCTGATGCTGGTTGAGGATGTCCTTAAAATCCGCTTGCACTAACCGTCCTGAGTGTTCGTTGATGAGTCTAGGTATTGCTTATAGTCACGCTTGCGCAAAAAAAATTACAGTTCGTTGTAATTTTTTTATTTCTTTGACGACTAGTGAAATATAAACGCCATTTTAAAGGAAACGACCATGACCCCATTTCACATTGTTGCACTTGTGTCTGCGTTACTCGTACTCAGCCTGATTTGCCATTACCTCGATGCGAAGTACCGCTGGCAGTTAAGCGCCTGGTTTTCGGGTGAGAGTGTAAACCCGTTTAAACACCAGTCGGCAGCGCCAGAAAAAACAAAGTCCGATGCGAAAGATGCTGAAATTGCTGCGTTAAAGGAGCGTATTGCGGTACTGGAAGCCATAGTGACTGAGCCTGCTTACGACCTGAACGAAGAGCTAAAAAAACTCAGTCGCCAGTAGCGTTACGCAAGCTGCACCTGGCTTATTCGCTGTCCAGAAATGCAGAGAGTTTGTTCACGGCCAGCGCAATTAAGCGCTGGCGGGCTTCTTTTGCCGACCAGGCACTGTGTGGGGTGATCAACAAGTTCGGAAGCTGCGCATTAAGCAGTGGATGGTCTGCTGGTGGAGGCTCGACACTCAGGGTGTCCAATGCTGCGCCGCCAATCTGATTTTGGGTAAGTGCGGTCAGCAATGCCTGTTCATCAATCAAACCACCCCTGGCGGTATTAACCAGAAACGCACCGGGCTTCATTAGCGCAAGCCGTTCGGCATTGATCATTTCTGCCGTATCGTCGCTAAGCTGACAGTGCAAACTCACCACATCGGCCTCAGGCAATAATTCATCTAATGGTCTGCGCGAAGCGTGCTGAGTGCCAGGCCTCGCGGCAACAGACACCCGCATACCGAATGCCTTTGCCAGTTCGGCTACACGTTGCCCAAGTGTGCCATAACCCACGATGACCAGATGCTTTCCAGCCAATTCGATAACTGGGTTGTCGAGTAAACAGAAAAACGGCGATTGCGACCATTCGCCCTGTTGTACCTGACGCATAGTCGCTAACGCTGACGTGGCCAGGTTCAACATCAGCATTAATGTATGCTGGGCCACCGAGTCGGTACCGTAGCCAGCAACATTATTGACGGTAATCCCACGTTGTTTGCAGTAGTCCAAATCGACATTATTCATGCCGGTTGCCAGAATACCGATGTAGCGGCAGCGAGGGGCCTGCTCTAGCACCTCAGCGCTGAGTACAACCTTGTTAACCAGAATAATATCGGCATTCGCTATCCGCGAAGCTGTTTCTGCTGCCGTTGTTGAGGGGTAATAGGTAACAGACACGGGTAACGAGTGTAACGCCGACAAATCGGCGTCCCGGCCTAACGAATCGCCATCTAATATAACAACCTGCATCACAGGGCTTCGATGATCCGTTCTAATGCGCTCTTGATGCGCGGTGGAATTTGTACAACACGATTCGTCGTGCGATCGACAAATACCTGCACAAACTGCCCGTGAGCCACGCGACGCTGATTAGTACCCGCGTAAATAGACACACCATAAGTCACCGAGCTACGGCCAATTTTAGCAACGCGTACGCCCACTTCGACATCTTCCGGGTAGGAAATATTTGAAATAAACTGGCACTGCGAACTAACTACATGCGCAATCACCGGGCTGTGTCTGAAATCCATACCCGCTTCATCAGCCAGAAAACGGTTTACTGCGGTGTCAAAAAAGCTGTAGAACACCACGTTATTCACATTGCCATAGACATCATTGTCCTGCCAGCGTGTCGGCAGGGTTACCGCATAGGGATAGTCATTCAGCGAAGGGGTTATATCCGTCATTTTTCGTCTCATCCTTCAATGATGGTTACAGCTTACCGCGTTGTACACGCGGTCGCTACGGGCAAAGTGTAATCAATACTTATTTTCGGGTTTGTCCGTTACCCAGCACCACAAATTTCTCGGTAGTCAGTGACTCAGCGCCCATAGGGCCATAGGCGTGCAGCTTGCTGGTGGAGATCCCAATTTCTGCGCCCAGACCCAGTTCACCGCCATCAGAGAAGCGCGAAGACGCATTTACCATGACAACCGCTGAATTTACATCGCGTATAAAGGCATTGGCCGTCGCGTAGTGCTGCGTGGCAATCACTTCGGTATGACCCGAGCCATATTGCGTAATGTGGTCCACCGCATCTTCGTAGCTGTCTACCACACGCACGGCTATCTCCATTGCCAGGTATTCAGCCTGCCAGTCGGCATTCGTTGCACTTACCGCATCACTGAAATGACTGATTGAAGAGTCACAGGCGTGGATCATGGTGTTGTGGCTTTTTAGCATGGCGGCGGCACGTGGCAAAAATTCATCTGCGACGGCTTTATGAACCAGACAGGTTTCCAACGCATTACACACGCCAGTACGCTGGGTTTTGCCGTTTTCCAGCAAGGCCAGGGCTTGTTCGATATCGGCATACTGATCGACATACAAGTGGCATACGCCTTTGTAGTGTTGGATAACCGGGATTTGACTGCGCTCACTCACGTACTGAATCAGGCCTTCACCACCGCGCGGAATAATCAGATCCACATCGTCTTTCAGGGTCATGAGGGTATTCATAATCGCGCGATCCGGATCAGGGACAACCGTCACGGCTGCAGCGTCTATGTCATGTTTGCGCAGCACATGATGCAAGCACGCCGCCAATGCCAGATTAGAATGCAGCGCTTCTTTACCGCCGCGCAAAATAACTGCATTGCCCGCTTTAAAACACAGAGCAGCGGCATCTACCGTCACGTTTGGACGCGATTCGTAGATCATCGCCACTACGCCTAGCGGGATTCGCATTTTGCCAACCTGAATACCACTCGGCATAGTCTTCATCTGACTGATTTCACCCACCGGATCATCCTGCTCGGCAATCGATGCCACGGCATTGGCAATGGCCATTACCCGGTCTTCTGTCAGAGTTAATCTGTCGACCATAGCGGCATCTAAATGAATGTCTTTGGCGTGTTCCAGATCCAGCTGGTTCGCCGACAGAATATTCTGGGTTTGCTGAATCAGGTGCTGGCTGATTTCATGCAGCACTTCACGCTTTTGCTCCGGGCTCAGGCGAGCAACCTGACGGGCGGCATGTTTAGCGTCTTTGGCAGCTCGTCGTATCGAAAAGCTCATGGTGTGCTCCTTATTTCAATAACACCAGATCGTCGCGGTGGACCACAACTTCGCCGTTATCGTAGCCAAGAATGTCCCGGATACGCTGGCTTTTCTCACCTTTGATCATTTTCAGTTCCTGGGCACTGTATAGCGCCAGGCCCTTGGCCAGGGACTTATCCTGACTCACTATTTCAATTGCATCACCAGACTCAAAGTGACCACTTACTTCGGTTATACCCGATGGCAATAAAGAGGCGCCTTTAGACACCAAGGCTTTTTCTGCACCCTGATCAACAAAAATTTTCCCACGGGTTTTCAGGGTGTGTTCCAACCAAAGTCGCCGTGCGGTTTTCGGTGACTGTTTGGCTTTGAACAACGTACCGGGGATGTTCCCTTCCTGTAGATCATCAAAAACATGGCCGTTGCGTCCGTTTACGATCAGGGTCTGAATGCCACTGCGGGCACACTTATCAGCGGCCTCAATTTTGGTTCGCATGCCGCCGGTACCTACCGATGTGCCAGCGCCGCCGGCAATGCTGTAGGTGTGCGCGGTGATTTCTTCTACTACGGGGATAAGCGTAGCAGTCGTGTCTTTGCGTGGATCTGCGGTGTAAAGTCCGTCTATGTCAGAACAAATGATTAGCGTATCTGCGCCTGCTACCAGTGCGGTATATGCGGCCAGATTGTCGTTGTCGCCTACTTTTAATTCATTCACCGCGACCGTGTCGTTTTCATTCACTACCGGCAAAGCCTGGTGATTCAACAATTCACGGATGGTGTTCTTGATATTTACGTAACGGGTACGGTCGTGCAGATCGTCATAGGTAAGCAATACCTGAGCGCACGGGAAATCGAAAAAACGCTGCCAATTGGCCATCATGTACATCTGGCCAATCGCGGCCATAGCCTGCTTCTCTGAAATAGACGCCGGGTGCTGAATTGGTACTTTCGCTCTGCCCGCAGCGACACTGCCGGAAGACACTAAAATAACCTCTTTCCCTGCCTCACGGGCAGAAGTAATAAAACGCGCGATAGGAAGAATATAACGGCCACTGCATTGCTGGCCATCGGGCGCGATCAGCGCACTGCCAATTTTAATTACGGCACGCTGCCAGGAAAACCCACTCATTAGCATGAAGACAAAGAAATTAACGGGCTTTCAAGAATATTACAAAGCGCCCATAAAACAAACAAAAAACAGTATCGTTATGCCTTGTATAGCAGGCTTTGCGTTAAGGCTGATGCATTTTACGGCAAACGGCTGGCAATTTTTAACACATTAGAATTACACTACTTGTTTATCATAATAACTAAGCGTCATAACGACTAAGGATCACACATGAGCAATCGTATGCCCAAGTTGATCTGGTTAATGCCGGTACTGTCTATGCTGACTTGCTCAGTGTCAGCCTATGCTGCCATTAAACAGACGAAAGGGGACTTCGAAGACAAATTCCGCCAGTTGGATGAAGTATTACCGACTCCAAACGTATACCGTAACGCAGCAGGCGAGCCGGGCCACCAGTACTGGCAGCAAAAGGTCGATTACGAGATTGACGTAACCCTGGACGAAGCCAAACGCCGTATTGACGCTTCTGAAGAAATCACTTACCAGAACAACTCCCCGGATACGCTAAAATATTTGTGGATTCAGCTGGATCAAAACAAATTCCGTCCTGACTCACTGTCGGCGCTGAGCGAAAACTTTGGTGGTATTGGTAACCGAGGCCCTGCAACGTCAGCGCCAAGCGCTAGCTCACCCGCGAAACTGTCTATGGGTGCTATCCGTCGTCAACAGTTTGTTGAAGATCACGAGCTGGGCTATCAAATCAAGAAAGTCACTGATGGCAGCGGCAAAGACCTGCACTATGTGATCGTTGGCACCCTGATGCGTGTAGACCTGGCATCACCACTGAAGCCGGGTAAAAAGACCGAACTGAATATCGACTTTGGCTTTAACATTGTTGAAGAAGATGCGGTATCTGCCCGTGCCGGCTACGAGCATTTCCCGGATGACGAGCGCGAAGGCGGCAACGACATCTTCTTGTTAGCCCAGTGGTTCCCTCGTTTAGCGGCTTACACCGACTACGAAGCTTGGACCAACAAAGAGTTCATCGGCCGTGGTGAGTTTACCCTTGAATTTGGTAACTACGACGTTGAAATCACCGTACCTGCCGACCACATTGTGTCGTCTACCGGTGTACTACAAAACCCTAAATCCGTCCTGACCAGCGAGCAACGCAAGCGTCTGGAAGAGGCGAAAGACGCAGAGCGTACTGTGTTCATCGTGACGGAAGAAGAAGCACTGGAAAACGAAAAAGAAGGCACGGATAAAACCAAGACCTGGCATTTCGAAGCAGAAAATGTGCGTGACTTTGCCTGGGCCTCTTCACGTAAATTTATGTGGGATGCGCGTGGTTATCACCAGGGCGGTAAAGAACAGCCTTTGGTTATGGCGATGTCTTTCTATCCGAAAGAAGGTGGCGACCTGTGGAAGAAGTACTCAACCGAGTCGATCATTCACACCATGGAAGTGTATTCGCGTTTCTCGTTTGATTACCCTTATCCGGTTGCACAATCGGTTAACGGTCCGGTAGGCGGCATGGAATACCCCATGATCACCTTCAACGGCCCGCGTACAGAATTGCGTGATGACGGTTCTCGTACTTATTCATTGGCAGAAAAACGCTTCCTGATTGGCGTTGTCATTCACGAAGTAGGTCACATCTACTTCCCAATGACCGTAAACTCTGACGAGCGTCAGTGGACCTGGATGGACGAAGGTCTGAACAGCTTCCTGGACGGTGTTGCTGGTCGTGAATGGGATCCGGACATTCCATGGGGTGTCGAGCCGCGTGACGTTGTTGGCTACATGAAGTCACAGACTCAGGTGCCAATTATGACCCAATCTGACTCGGTACTGCGTCTAGGCCCGAATGCCTACACCAAGCCAGCGGTAGCACTGAATATTCTGCGTGAAACCATTCTGGGCCGTGAGCTGTTTGACTTTGCATTCAAAGAATACGCGCAGCGTTGGAAGTTTAAACGTCCTACGCCTGCTGATTTCTTCCGCACTATGGAAGAAGCCTCAGGGGTTGATCTGGACTGGTTCTGGCGTGGCTGGTTCTACACCACTGACCACGTAGATATCTCAATCGACAAAGTGTACAAACTGCGTTTAGATACTAAAGACCCAGATATCGATTTCGCCCGCGAACGTCAGGTTGAACAGGACAAGCCTAAGTCACTGACAGTTGAGCGCAACAAAGCAGAAGGTAAAGAACTGTGGGTAGACCGTTATCCTGACATTACCGACTTCTACGACGAGAACGATCAGTTCACCGTTACTAACAAAGAGCGCAACAGCTATAAGAGCTGGTTAGACAAACTGGATCCTTGGGAGCGCAAAGCGTTCGAACGCGCGGTGAAAGAAGACAAAAATTACTACGTAATGGAGTTCTCAAATCTGGGCGGTCTGGTTATGCCGATCATTCTGGAAATGACTTACGCCGACGGTACCACCGAAGAACTGCGTATTCCGGCAGAAATCTGGCGTCGTACGCCTAAAGCGGTTAGCAAGCTGGTAGTGACTGACAAAGACAAAGAACTGGTCAGTGTAACCGTTGACCCGTATTGGGAAACCGCTGACGTTGACGTGGAAAACAACCACTACCCTCGTCAAATCATCCCTTCACGTATTGAAGCGTATAAGTCTAAGCCAAGCTCAGCGAAAGTGCGTCGTGATATCATGCACGACATCAAAACCGAGCTGAAGACTGACAAAGACAGTGAAGACGATAAGAAGGAAGGCGATGACAACTAACCTCTCGCGCGTTACCGAGGTTGTTAAAGCAGGGCTTTGTGCCCTGCTGTTATGCGTAATAAGTGCACAAGCTGCGGCGCACCAGCAAAAAGCGGCCATCACGACAGTGCTGTTCAACCCGAGAACAGAAAACATTGAGGTGATGCACCGGTTTAACCTGCACGATGCTGAACACGCCGTTAAAATGCTGTTTAAGAAAACCGCTGACATACTGGACGACCAGTCTACTCAGGCGGAATTCGCCGCTTACGTGTCTGAGCGCTTCTCACTGTTGAATGCCGCCGGCGACCCCTTAGGGCTCTCGCTGATTGGATTCGAAACAGAGGGCAAGTACTTTTGGGTGTATCAGGAAACCGACCAGCCACCGTCATTGGAAGGGCTCAAGGTTCGCCATGACGCACTGCGGGATATCTGGCCAAGTCAGGTAAACACGTTAAACGTTGAAGGGAAGGGCAATCTGAAAACCTTAACCTTTACCGACAACGTCGCCCTACTGGAAATGCACTTTTAACTACGCATTTCATTGCTTATTGCTGCGCAGCGGGTGTTCACACCGGCTACGCAGCAGACTTTCCTAACACGAATTCACCGCATTCACGCACACTTTTACGATTCAGACCAAGGTCGCAATTGACCCCGTCCCCTTGATTACGTCATTATGCTGGTTAAAAAAGGGCACGAAATAATGACTGATACCCAACAACCCGCCGACGCACCTGAAAACAAGAAAAAGAATGTATTGTGGGTGTACCTCTCTGGCGCTATGGCGCTAACCATTGTGGTAATGATGTTCTTACCCAATTCTGGCATGGGCGGCTCTGTAATTGCCGTTTACGGCCCCATGTTGTGGTGCGGGATATTTGCTGCCGCACTGGCCCGATATAACGAACGCAACGGCTGGATAGGCTTTGCAATCGGCAGCGGCATCGGTATGCTGATCCAAATGATCTCGCAATTCGTTTAGAAGGACATGAACGACACACCGAAGTCCCGGCCTATTCCTAGCTCCCGACTTTCGCGCATGACGCGAATTGGCTCGCTGGCGGGAAAAATTGCCGGTAGTGTGGTGTCGCAAGGTGCAGCAAAATTGTTGTCGGGCCAACGCCCGGCACTTTCAGACTTAGTCCTCACGCCTAAAAATATTCAACGCATTACCGACCAACTGGCGACCCTGCGCGGCGCCGCCATGAAGTTGGGTCAGCTCATTTCAATGGACGGCGGAGAGTTGCTGCCGCCGGAACTCAGTGCCATTCTGGCGCGACTGCGCGAAGACGCAGACCCGATGCCCAAAGCGCAGCTTCAGGCTGTGTTAGATAGCGCCCTGGGACAGGACTGGCAAGACAAACTCCTCTACTTTTCCTACGCACCCATTGCAGCGGCGTCCATTGGTCAGGTTCACAAAGCCATCACTTTTGACGGCGAGACACTGGCAATGAAAGTGCAATACCCAGGCATAGGCGACAGCATTAACAGCGATGTAGACAATGTGGCGAGTATTATAAAGTTGTCTGGTTTGCTGCCCGGCTCACTGGATATAAAGCCTTTATTAGGTCAGGCCAAAGCCCAGCTGCACGATGAAGCCAACTACCTGCGTGAAGCCGACATGCTGAAACGCTACCGCGAAGCATTGGGCGAACATCCGGACTTTGTTGTCCCCGAGGTTTTCGATGAATTCACCACCGCAACAACGCTGGCGATGACCCACATTAAAAGCGAACCTATTACTGAGCTTGCGCAGGCACCACAGGCCGTTCGCAATAAGCTTATGACAGCACTGTTCAGTTTGTTTTTTGAGGAGGTCTTTTCGTTTCGCCTGATTCAAAGCGACCCGAACATGGCAAATTACCGCTATATCGCGGAAGACGAAACCGTGGCCTTACTGGACTTTGGTGCTTGTCGTGAAATTCCAGACGTTATATCAAGAGGCTACCTAGCATTGCTGCAGGCCATGGCAAATGACGACATGGCAGGCGTTGCACAAGCGGCTTTAGATATCGGCTTAATGCAGTCCAACCACAGCGAATCGCAACAAGCCACGGTTGTTGCGTTAGGAAAGCTGGCCTGTGAGTCTCTGTACCACGATGGCCCCTATGACTTTGGTAAGACCGATTTGCTCACTCGGGTTCAGGCGATGGGTATGCAGCTCAACTTCGACGAAGATTTCTGGCATATCCCCCCCGTCGACGCCATTTTCATTCATAGAAAACTAGGCGGCCTGTATTTGTTAGCTAAGCAGCTCGACACACAAGTGGACTTGCGCCAAGCCGCTCAAAAATGGCTTTAACGCGCACTAATAGGGCATATCCATACTAAACGGTAGCGCCATAGCGTGTTCGGCTTTTGGCGGATTGCCTATCATTTCGTCGTAAGGCGTTTCATGTTTCATGTAAGACTTTGCTACCGTGCAATGCGCAAAAAACTCTCTGATATGACCCGCGCTGTAAAACCGCATGGGTTTGTCGGAATCGTCGTAAACCAACCCGGTTTTATTGCCACTGGTTAGCTGGACCAAATACACATTCATTTCGAACGACTGGACTTCCAGTACATCGATGTCCCATTCGTTAGTCTCAAGATCTTTTCGCCAAAACTTATACATTGTTGGTACTCCCCGCTAGTTACCTGACTGAATACGACAACCCACTACAAATGGATGAAATACAAAATGGTCTGAAAAATCGTACCTGTTAACGGTTTACTCTTGAGACTGGGCCTGCTATTGAATAAAACAGTAATTGTTGAGATTTGAAAAAAGAATAAAAAAACGACATTGAATTTCAGCGGATTGCCAATAACTCTGGTAGTATGATTTTAGCAGCCATCAAATCAAGGTAGATATCTATGAGCGAGAATTCCGAGCAAAAGTCTTGGTTACCCTACGTCATCATTGGCGTGGTTGTGATTGTGTTACTGGCGGTATTATTGTGGCCTTCCAGCGAGCCAGCACCAGAGCCAGCCAAACCCATTGAGCCACCGGCTATCGCTCAGCCAGAAACGATTGAGCCTGAACCGGCTGATGTATTTGAAGCGGCACCGCAACCTGAGCCGGTTGAAATCGATCCAAACCAGGAAGTCGAACCAATGCCAGAAGCTGCGCCAGAGCCAGAACCTCTGGACATCAGCGACACCGCAGTGAAAGCGGCTTTAGAAACCATTGCCAGCTCTCCCATGCTGAGCCGACTGATGGTAAACGACGGCTTGCTGCAACGCTTTGTTGTTACAACAACCAATCTGGCCGACGACGACATGGCACCGAATCACCGCCTGTTAACGCCGCCGGATCAGGAATTCCGGGTATACACCCAGGCCGATCGTGAGTGGATTGATGCAGCAAGCTACAAGCGTTACACCCCGTATGTAGACGTGCTCGAGTCCATGAGTAACGACGACCTCATTGAGCTGTACACCACGTATCTGGATGAAATTCAGGTCAAGTATGCAGAAATTGGCGATCCGGACCAGTCTTTCACCGAAGTTATGATCACCGCTATCGATACGCTGTTAGATACGCCTGAAGTGAAAATGCCTGTGGAAGTATATACAGACTCAGTCATGTACAAGTATGCCGATGAGCGCCTGGAAAGCCTTTCTTCGCCACAAAAGCAACTGCTTAGAACAGGCCCTGACAACATGCGCCGTATAAAAGCGAAACTACGTGAATTGCGTGAGGCACTTTCCTCGCTGTAAACACGGTTTACCCTAATAGCGAAAAGCAGGTTATCAGACCTGCTTTTTTTGTTTATTTTCCCGCCAAACGCTGATCAAATATTGTACTAAAGTACAGACTTTGCCATAGTAGAACTCTGATCACCGCCAAAGTACAGGGAGCGTTACGTGCGGTATACACAGGGATTCGTGTCCTTCCCGGATTATTTTCAACGCCGGACCAGAATACAGAACATACTTTTGTTATTGCTGGCTGCCTTCTGGTTTATAGCCTCACCGGTTTATGCCAGTAAGCCCGTGGTGTATTTTGCCGGTGTGTCGTTTCTGGGCGATCACCGATTCATAGACACCAATTACCCGGTTGCCACAGCGCTAAATAAAGCGACCCCTGAACAGCCTCAAGCTGCGCTCGATAAAGCGTTCTTTGAGCTGTTATCAGCACAATCAGCGACACTGCCTTTTTCGTTGTCGCGAAACCTGGCCAACTATAAATCCGGACCAGCGATTGCTATGACACTGGCAATTGAACGTGAGTCCATCAGTATCGAGACGTTCGAGGACTACCGGAAAGTCGTTGCCGAAATTAGCGCCCAGGTCCTGTTTTTCGACTTTCAGGCCATGCGCCTCATTGCCAGCATACCCGTTGATATTGCCCGCAACGATGTGATCAATCTCAACGCCTCCCTCGATAAGGCAAGAACTGACAACCTCACGGCGTTATATCAGCCCACCAGTAATGCGGATAATAGCCTGCTGTCCGTTGCCTCCGGCCACATTAGACAGTTCGGTCTACCTAAAGAAGGCGTGCTGCGCTTTAAAGTACATGCTGTGAATATTGGCGATAAAGCCAGCCCTCTGGTACCGGAGCGCGTCCAACACGATGCCCTAGCTCAGGTATTCGGCCAGTACTTTACAGCCCAGTTAACGCACCTTGGTGGGCTGAATATGATCCCCTACACAAAAGGCTATGCCATTGGCAATAAAATGGCCGGTCGCATGGCTAACGGCGACGTATACACTCTCACGTTACCCGAGGCGGATTACGTATTTACGGTAGATATCAGCAATTTCAAACACATTGCACAGCCGAATAAGCACTTGTTTGCCAGCCGGGTGAAATTTACCGCGAAAGAAGCCACCCGCAGTGACGCTATGCTCGATGATTACTTTCATGCGGCTGTTGCTAAATTAGTCAGCGACAAGCAAACCTATATTGATGATTGGGCGGCGTATGAGGACGCATTAGAAACCGTTTTATCCGATCTTGCCCAACAACTTTCTGCGCCAGAGAAAAAATGGTTCGACAACCACTCACAACTTAAGCGCCGCACCTACAATACCTTTCGGAAATGGAGTGAACACATAAATGGCCTTTAAATCACTGCGCAAATCCTCTTTCATGCTGTTACTTGCAGCGCTCTGTTGTGCACTTCCAACGCATGCCGTTGAAAGCAAAAGCACGTTTACCTATACCTATTCCGGCAGACTGGACAGCGAAGAAAAAGCAGACGCCATTCTGCAGGCGAAGGTAAAAGCCGTTGAAACCTGGATTGCAACCTCTCAGCCGTACCAGGAGCGTAACTTTTCCCTGGCGAAAGACGACATTACTGAAAACATAGATGAGTATCTGCTTAGCAGCGCGGTTGTATCAAAAGACAACAACAAAGACATTAAGCAGTATCGGGTGGTTGTTCGGGTTGATATCAATGACACCAAACTACTGAATTACCTGACGGCCGTTGGCAGAGCCAAAGACGGTAGCATGGACGATGAAGACCAGTATATTACGTTTGTTTTTGTAGCCAGGGAACTCGCTTCACGAACAGAAGCGAAAGACACCGCGTCGGGTGATTTCAAGCGCGCGAAAACGCTCTGGCAAGCCACTACCACCAGCGAGATTGATATTGCCGTAGGCGAAGTCTTTGCCGATGCAAATTACTATGTGATCGAAGCCGCACTTCTGGAAGAAGATACCGCCGGACAATTGGACGTGAATAACTTTCTGATGGACTACGAGCAAGGCGACGATCTGACGCCCGGAACCAAGCGCGACGCGATTCGCGGGTTAAAGAGCCTCGAAGATCCCGTTCAATATCTCGCAATTGGCACCCTGGACGTGGACGAACATGTAACGGATGACTTAACGGGATTATACAAAGTCCCAGTGTCGGTTACCGCGAAAATTCTTTCTGTTAAACGCCGGGGCGCCACAATGGCTTCGATTGGCCCCGTTCAGTATCTCGGCCTTGGTCCCACCCCAATAGTCGCCAAAAATAACGCTCTCAAACTCGCCGCGCAGGAAATGGCATCCGGCTTAATTGGTCAACTTAGCTCTAAATCTATCTAGAAGGAAATAGTATGGTTACGCACAAGTCCCGTTATTTAATTGCATCGTTGTTATTCGCCTCTGTATTTACAGCTTCATCGGCTCACGCAGGTTTGTTTTCAAGTGACAAAAAACCTGCACCATGGGCAAAAGACAGCTTTCTTACCAACACGTCCAGCTCGGACCTGGATCTCACGGTTATTCGCGATTTTATTGGCAGATACACACCCGAGCGAGCCGCCAGTAAGCAGGTTAAGGCCGCGTCGGATCAGGTGATGACGTCCTACGTGTTGGCAGCGCTGGCGATTAACCAGGCTAATATCTGTCTGGCAGAATCACTGGATTTAAAATCAGCGAAGGAAAGCCTGCTGAAAGAGCGTGAAATCCTAAAAAGCGGCACCAGCATGAGTAAGAAAGAAATTAAGAAGCACCGCCAGTATGCCGCCGGCGCCAGCGAAGAAATTCGTAAAAAGACATTGGCATCACAGCAAATTGGGCCGGACCAACAAAAAGCCTTTATTCTGGGCGCATCAACCTACCTGTTTGGTACCTACAAGACATATCAAATCAAAGAAGACGGTGAAACCTTGATTGAGGTGGTAGAGAAAGACGCCAAGGGCGCGAAATCCAGCGGATTCAGCCTCGGCGGCGCGCTGGACATGGCCACTAAAGGCGGTGACTACGTTGAAGCAACAAACACGCTGAACCTGGTATTAAAAGGCATGCCAAAACACTTACCGAAACTGGTGACGACCGCTCAGTTTTTTATTGAGTACGCCAACAGCCAGGATTTAGAATTGGACAAAGACGCAACGGAAGAATTTAACTCTGTGAGTGATTGGGGTTAAGGTGTCAGACCGCTGAAGTATGTAGTCCGCAACACCGCGGACTACAAGTTCAACGCACAGTATCTTCAGCAGGTTAAATCGAAGCGATCGGCTTCCATCACTTTCACCCAGGCCGCAACGAAGTCTTTGACAAATTTCTCGCGATTATCGTCCTGTGCGTAAAGCTCTGCGTATGCACGTAATACTGAATTTGAGCCAAACACAAGATCAAATCGCGTAGCCGTAAATACTTCTTGCCCGGTGTCTCTGCTTCTCACGGAATAAAGATTGTCGCTAACGGGTTTCCAACTTAACGCCATGTCGGTCACTGTTACAAAAAAGTCCGTTGTTAATGCGCCGACGTTATTGGTAAAAACGCCATGTTGTGTGCCGGCAAAATTGGTTCCCAGCATTCGCATACCGCCCACTAATACCGTCATTTCTTTTGCCGTTAGTCCAAGCAGCTGCGTTTTGTCCAGCATCATCTCTTCAGGCTTCACCGCATACGTTTTCTGCCAATAATTGCGATAGCCGTCAGCCAGTGGCTCGAGCGGTTTAAATGACTCCGCATCTGTCATGTCATCCGTTGCATCACCACGTCCGGGAGAGAACGTCACTGGCACATCAAACCCAGCCGCAGCAATGGCTCTTTCTATACCAACGTTACCCGCCAATACTATTGTATCGGCCAGGCTGGCGCCTGCATCCTGTGCAAGAGGAGTCAGTACGTTCAAGACTTTGTTAAGACGTTCAGGCTCGTTTCCATGCCAGTCTTTTTGCGGCGCCAGCCGAATTCTGGCGCCGTTTGCGCCACCGCGTAAATCAGATCCACGAAACGTACGGGCACTATCCCAGGCCGTCGCGACCATTTCACCTACCGACAGTCCGGCGTTGGCAATTTTAGATTTCAGGGCATCAACATCATAGTCTGTGGTGCCAGCAGGAATTGGGTCTTGCCAAATCAAAGACTCTTCCGGCACCTCAGGCCCGATATACCTCACCTTTGGGCCTAAGTCACGATGGGTAAGCTTAAACCAGGCTCGCGCAAATACGTCGCTGAAGTATTCATGATCCCGATAGAATCGTTCAGAAATTTCACGGTATTGCGGATCCATCTTCATCGCCATATCCGCATCTGTCATAACTGGCATAGTGCGCTTCGACGGGTCTTCAACATCCACTGGCATATCTTCTTCTTTGATACCTATTGGCTGCCATTGCTCTGCCCCCGCCGGGGATGTGGTTAGTTCCCATTCATAATTGAGTAACAGGTGGAAGTAACCGTTGTCCCACTTTGTCGGATGTGTGGTCCAGGCTCCTTCGATTCCACTGGTAACAGTATCACGCCCAACACTCCGGCTGTCGTGGTTCATCCAGCCTAGACCTTGCTCTTCAATGCCTGCAGCCTCAGGCTCTGGACCTAACGCCTCAGCGCTGCCATTACCGTGACATTTACCAACCGTGTGACCGCCCGCCGCCAGTGCCACGGTTTCTTCGTCATTCATCGCCATCCGGGCAAAGGTCTCCCGCACGTGCGCTGCCGTTTTCAACGGGTCAGGCTTGCCATTAACGCCTTCCGGATTCACGTAAATCAGGCCCATTTGAACCGCAGCGAGGGGGTTTTCCATGGATTCGGCTTCGTCAACATTTTCATAGCGTTCATCACTGGGCGCCAGCCACTCTTTTTCTGCTCCCCAGTACACGTCTTTTTCCGGATGCCAGATATCTTCACGCCCAAATGCGAAACCGTAAGTTTTGAGCCCCATACTTTCATAAGCAACCGTTCCGGCTAAAACAAACAAGTCAGCCCAACTTAATCTGTTGCCATACTTTCTTTTGATAGGCCACAGTAAACGCCTGGCTTTGTCGAGGTTGGCGTTATCAGGCCAAGAGTTGAGTGGTGCAAATCGCTGGTTTCCTGTTGACGCCCCACCACGTCCATCTGCAATCCGATAAGAACCTGCAGCATGCCACGACATGCGGATCATTAAACCGCCATAGTGCCCCCAATCAGCAGGCCACCATGACTGAGAATCGGTCATAAACGCGATTAGATCTGCTTTCAGGGCTTTAAAATCCAGCTTTTTGACTTCTTCCCGATAGTTGAACTCTTCCCCCATTGGGTTTGTTTTCGTATCGTGCTGATGAAGAATGTCCAAATTCAGCGCTTCAGGCCACCAGTCCATGACTGTCGACCCGGTTGCGGTCATCCCACCGTGCATCACCGGGCATTTCTTCATCGAATCATTTGTGTCACCGATAGTCGCGTTATTCATAGTCATTCCTCTTTTGCGCTGAAGTTAACGTTGCAGATATTGCTAATGAACACGGTGTAATAGTAGACGAGATAGACAATCTCGCCATGTTTAACGCTCCCCAAATAACAAGCAAGACTTGAGTGCCCGGCTGTCTAATGGGTAGTCCGGGAAATAGATAAGACGCTAACAAGCGGCGCGGTTTACATCACCACAATATTTAAAAGTTCGACAGGATGCTGTTTTTGAATTCGCAGTTTTAACGCTTTTACCGCTTTGCCAATTGCCTGTTCCGCTCGTTTATAGTCACGTCCTTTGGTTTGCAGGGTTACATGGCCAATTTGCCCTTGTTTGGCTGAGTCGACCCTGATGGTAGTGACAATCTCTGCGTTGTACGCATCGCGTTTATCCTGAAATTCGCTGACCTCTGTAGTGACCACGAGCACGTCAGTTTCAGATGTCTTAGAGGATGCCAGATTAACGCCTTGTTCTGCTAACCAATTTCGAACAAGGGCAGCGACTTGAGGTTGTGCGTGACTAGCATCCAGGTACACCTGATTGCCCGCCACGGCTTGCTGTATGGTTTGTAAATAGACGTTGTATTGTTCGCTGTATGCGTTGGCATCGAAGCCTTGCTGAAAAAACTGCAGCTGAATAATGAGCTGTTTCACTGATGCAATGTTGCCGGTGGCGACTTTTGCCTGCAGAAACTGCACAAACACCGACTGTTGCATTAATGCGTTCATCTGGGTTTGCAGGGTGTCATGTTCTAAAGTCAGACGAGCGGCCAAATCCTGCGCCATCTTGGTTTTATCGAGCACCAGTTCTACCCAATATACATTGCCAATTTGCTCAGTTTGATTCACATAAAAGTAGCGAAGGTCAGTTTCCCCAATCTCTACTTCGGTGTCGACTGAAGTCCAACTGGTATACTGGTCGTTCACCGCGCGCTCTTTCGATTGATAGAGCTGCTGCACCCGGCTATTCACTTTTCCGGCGAGTTCGACCAACGCGGCTTTTTTTGCTAAATCCAATGTAGCCGACGACCCGACACTGTATAAATGCGTATCGGTGTCGGGGGTGGGAGACTCAACCCAATCGGGTAATTTTGCCTGGGCAACACCCACGAAACCAAACCAAAGCATGCTCAGGAGCATGGGTATATTTATTAATGTACGACGTGCAGACATATTTGCCTCCTTGCAATTAATCCTTAACGTAACCACTGGTGACTTAGGTTAAACCTCTTCGGTGGCCTCTGTATTAGTGACAGGTAGCGTTTCCAACTGGCAACGGATCCCGCCGGTTTTCTTCGCGATCAGGTTGTAAATAAGCGCGCCCAGGAAACCGAAAATATAGGTAAATACAAAATACATCACCGGCATAACAAAAGTCATAACACCAAACATGGCTGCCGGCATTGAACCGTCTGGCATATTTGGCGTCATGGCGTTCATAAACAACGTCATGGGCAGTATGAACAGCAGCGCTATAATGGCAAAGACCAGCGCAGTGTGGAGCGCAAAAGAGTGCGGTGATAAGCGCTTAACAGACGTTTCCATGGTTACTACTTCCTTATTCTCATTGAGTCATTCCAGTATTGCTGAATTCAATAAGAAAGACCATGCCATGCTGTACTTTTTATAACCAATTTCACCTTGAAAAGCCTTAATTCCGCCGAAAACTATCCCGGCTGTTTTGCCTATCTGCAGAAGTTCACATAGAGTTATTTCTAATCCCTGCCTGATGGTCATTGCGATACATCGGTAAAGGCAGACGTATCCACCTACAACAAACGAGAACAATAATGAAAACTTGGTTAAAAACACTCGCCCTGACGACGGCGCTTCTGCCCGTTGGCTTACTTCAGGCAGCCACTATCATTCATGCCGGACAAGCCTTTACCAGCACCAGCGAAAAGCTGACAGGCCCGATTTCCATTGTGGTAGACGGCAATACTATTACCCGGGTTGAAAAAGGGCATATCACAGTAGGCGAGGGCGACACCCTGGTCGATTTGTCTGACTCCGTGGTATTACCGGGCTTAATGGACATGCACGTCCACCTGAGCTTTCAGCAAGGTGGTACATCGTCGTACCTTAAACGCTTTACCCAGAACGAAGCGGACTACGCATTAATGGCATCACACTATGCCGAGAAAACGCTGATGGCGGGCTTTACCACGGTGCGCAATCTGGGCGACAGCTACAACGAAACCGTCGCGTTGCGTAATGCAATTAATCGCGGAATTGCCACCGGACCTCGCATTTATACTGCAGCAAAATCGATTGCCACCACCGGCGGTCACGCGGATCCGACAAATGGTATGGCCAAGCGAATCAGCCCTCACGTTGGCCCAGAGCAAGGGGTCATTAATGGCGTTGACGAAGCCCGTCAGGCAATCAGACAGCGATACAAGGACGGTGCCGATACCATTAAAATCACGGCAACAGGCGGAGTGTTAAGTGTGGCGAAAAGCGGGCAGAACCCGCAGTTTATGGACGACGAATTAACCGCCATTGTAGAGACAGCCAGAGACTACGGTATGAAGGTCGCTGTGCATGCCCATGGCAAAGAAGGCATGATCCGCGCGATTAAGGCCGGTGTTGCCTCTATTGAACACGGTACCTACATGGACAAAGAAGTCATGAAGCTAATGAAGAAGCACGGTACTTATTATGTACCGACTATCCTAGCCGGCAATTTCGTGGCAGAAAAAGCCAAAATCGATGGTTATTTCCCCGACATCGTTCGTCCGAAAGCCGCGGCTATCGGCCCACTCATTCAGGCGACGTTTGGTAAAGCCTATAAAGCCGGCGTGAATATCGCCTTTGGTACAGACAGCGGAGTGTCTGCTCACGGTGACAACGCGCAGGAATTTGCGCTGATGGTAGAAGCTGGCATGCCGCCTGCAGAAGCTATTTTAAGTGCAACCGTCAATACTGCCAAACTGTTAGACGTTGAAGAGACCCTCGGGACACTGGAAGCCGGTAAACTGGCTGATATTATTGCTGTTAAAGGTAATCCACTGACCGATATCTCCGTGCTCGAGCACGTACAGTTTGTAATGAAAGACGGCAAGATTTACAAACAATAGGTAGATTGTTCCGGTGAAAAAAGCCAAACGGGTATTAAAGCAAAAAACCAAAGCCATGGTGGAGTCTCGTCATATGTTACGGGGCATTACCATCGCGTCGTTTTTAGAATCAACCATTGTGCCTATTCCTCTGGAAGCGGTGTTGATTCCATTAATGCAGGCCAAACGCGATAAACTCTGGCATATCGCGTTAATGGCCACCGTTGGCTGTATTATCGGTGCCCTGTTTGGCTATGCACTGGGCTATTTTCTGTTTGATGCCATAGGCAGTGCATTGATAGACCTGTTTGGCACCGAAGCTCAGTTTGAGCGTGTAGAACAGAAAATGGCGTCTCAGGGGTTTTGGTTCGTGCTGACGTTGGGCATTGTGCCCATCCCGTTTCAAATTGCCATGCTCGCCGCTGGAGCCACCAAGTATTCTTTAGCGCTGTTCTTACTAGCCACCATTATTGCCCGGTCTATCCGTTACTTCGGATTAGCGCTGGCGGTAAAACTGCTCGGCAACCAGGCAGAGCAATTCATACGTCGGTACCGCACCAAAGCCATGGTGGGTATTACCGTCTTGTGCGCCGGCCTGTGGCTGGTGCTTAGCTAACCCTCAAGTCATTTATCAAAGACGCAATTCGATTAAGGACAACATTTATCTCAAATTGTCAATTGATAATAATTATCATTTAGATTAGATTAATTGTATCACGCAGCGAATCACAGCAAAGGAGGTCTGCATGCGTACACAATTACTCTGCCCGGTTTACCGTAAATGGCTTCAACTTCACCCTGAACATGCGCGAGAAGAACGACAAGCACTTCGCAAACAGGCCCGTGCGTACCAACGCAGTGGCGATCTGCAAAAAGCGTTTACCTTCAATCAGCTGGTTTGGGAAGTGGCTCAGTCAGTACTGTTGGCATTGCGACCCGTGGATCAGTATTCGGCCGAAAGTCAAAAAGACCTGGTGTTTTTTGCAGCCTCCGCCATCGCGGTTGATCGCTGTGCACGAGCGAATTGTGCAGAAACGACAACAAGCACGAATGCTACCGCACAAACAGTGATTACCGATACACAGCAACAGCTAGCGGCACTCATGCCCATGTACGCCAATGAACCCCGGCTGATGCACATTATTCAGGAACTGATGCATTGGTTGAAATTAGGCGCCACCGCTAAAACACCACCAGTTTTACATTAATTGACCATAGAAAGGGGACGTTTATGAACACAGTAGAACAGGAGTTTGTTAGCGTAAAAATGCGGGTAAGTGTGCTGAAACGATTACTGCAAGGTCACAACATCCATTTGTGTGACGTGCACGGTACGTCGGCTAAACAGAAACAATGCCTGCAGCAATTGTTACTGCAGGCAGTGTCGGAATCAAAATAGCGACTACACGCCTTTTTTGATCAGATAACGATAGGGCAGTGATTCGGTGTCTGAAGCCAGCAAGGTATGCTGCATAAACCGGCAGAAACTGGGAATGTCCCGCACAGTGGCAGGATCATCGGCGGTAACGCACAGCGTTTGTCCGTCTTCCAGCTTACGCATGGTCATGCGCAGCATCATTACGGGCTCGGGACAACGCAAGCCCAATGCATCGAGCTGCTGATCGGCGCTGCTATAGTCGATACTAGATGCCATAGGCTTCGCGATACGCCTTAATAGCGGCAATGCTGTCGTCATGACCACCGGATTGCTGCAAATAAGCAACTACGTCAGTCAGCGTAACAATTGAAATCACTTTGGTACCGTAGTCACGCTCAACTTCCTGAATGGCAGACAACTCGCCTTTGCCTTTTTCCTGACGATCCAACGCAATCAATACGCCAGCCAGTGTGGCACCACTCGCTTCAATCAGTGTCATTGATTCACGAATGGCAGTACCGGCAGTGATCACGTCGTCCACCAGCATGATTTTGCCTTCAAGCGGGCTACCTACCAGCGTGCCGCCTTCACCGTGAGCTTTGGCTTCTTTGCGGTTGAAGCAGTAAGGTACATCGGCGTCATGATGATCAGCCAATGCCACGGCTGTTGTTGTGGCAATAGGAATACCTTTATACGCAGGGCCAAACAATACATCGAATTCAATGCCTGCATCGGTTAACGCCGCCGCATAGTAACGACCCAGTTTTGCCAGATCACCGCCGCGATTAAACAAGCCTGCATTAAAGAAATACGGGCTTTTACGGCCAGACTTTAAGGTAAATTCACCAAATTTAAGCACGCCACGGGCAATGGCGAACTCAATAAATTCTTGTTGGAATGCTTTCATTAAACCAGCCTGCCTTAATTTAATGCTGCTTTTTGAATGTCGAATAATTCGCGCAATCCGTGCTTGGCAATGTCGAGCAATTCCTGTAACTCGTCGAAAGAAAAGGGCTCGCCTTCTGCGGTGCCTTGTACTTCGATCAACTTACCGGTTTCGGTCATTACCACGTTCATATCTGTCTCTGCCGCTGAGTCTTCTACATACTCAAGATCGGCTACTGGCGCACCTTCATAAATACCCACCGACAATGCGGCAACCATAAACTTAAGCGGGTTCGCTTTCAGGATCCCTTTGTTGCGCATGTGCGTAAGGGCATCCACCAGTGCTACACAAGCACCGGTAATAGATGCAGTGCGGGTACCACCGTCGGCCTGAATAACATCACAGTCGATGGTTATGGTGTTTTCACCTAACAGCTTCAGATCTACCGCGGCACGTAAAGAGCGCGCAATCAGACGCTGAATTTCCAGCGTACGACCACCTTGCTTACCGCGTGCAGCTTCACGCTGTGAGCGAGTATGGGTAGCGCGTGGCAACATGCTGTATTCAGCCGTGATCCAACCTTTACCCTGACCTTTCATGAAGCGCGGAACGCCTTCTTCTACCGTTGCATTACACAACACCTTGGTATTGCCGAATTCAACCAGCACTGACCCTTCTGCGTGGCAGGTGTAGTGTCGAGTGATAGTGACAGGGCGAATTTGACTGGCGGTTCTGCCGCTTGGGCGCATGGTGATCTCCTGAAGTTACCGGTATGGGTGCGTTGAATGTTTAAACGCGCATAGTATAGCGTAAATGGTACTGGAAAATGAACGACCTACCGCCGATGTTTCATGTGAAACACAGCATTTCTACCAAAGGTTAGGGTTAATGTGCGCACTGTAGTATGATTAACCACAGTAAAAATCTTCATTATGCCAATTGGATACAACATGATTTACAGCATGACGGCATTCGCGCGCAGCGAAGTAAAAAAAGAGTGGGGAACCGCAGTGTGGGAAATTCGCTCGGTTAACCAGCGCTACCTGGAAACGTATTTTCGTCTACCAGAGCAATTCCGCAGTTTAGAGCCTGTATTACGCGAGCGTTTTCGCAAGCGTCTGCAACGCGGAAAAGTTGAGTGCGCACTTCGCTTCACTGCTAATGACTCTGCTGTAACGAAATTGAACCTCAATGAACAGTTGGCTAAACAAGTCCTTCACGCTGCCGATTGGGTGCAGTCTCACGGTCAGTCTACCGGGGTTAATCCATTGGACGTATTAAAATGGCCGGGCGTGATCGCCTCTGAAGAAGCCGATATGGATGCTATTCAGGCCGATATGCTGGAAGGCTTAGACAAAGCCATGAACGACTTCATTGCCGCTCGTGGTGCCGAGGGTGAAACCCTGAAATCGCTAATTGAACAGCGACTGGACGCCATTGAGGTAGAAGCAGAGAAAGTGGCGCAGCGCATGCCGGAAATCCTGACCTGGCAACGCGAGAAAATTCAGGCCCGTTTTGAAGAAGCCAAACTGGAACTGGATGCCGCTCGTGTGGAACAAGAGATGATTCTGTTGGCACAAAAAGTCGATGTAGCTGAAGAACTCGACCGTTTGAACTCACACGTAGCAGAAACCCGCAAAATCCTGAAAAAAGGCGGCGCATGCGGCCGACGTCTCGACTTCATGATGCAGGAATTCAACCGCGAATCTAATACGCTGGGTTCTAAATCTATCAGCACTGAGATCACGCAATCAGCCGTTGAGCTTAAAGTGTTAATTGAGCAGATGCGTGAGCAGATCCAGAATATTGAGTAAAGCTCACTAGTGCTCACAAAAACTCACAACAATTTGAAAAGCCTCACTTTATAGTGGGGTTTTGTTTTTTTATGGCTCCGTATTCTTTCATTCTGTTTCATCTAATTGGTGAGTATTGTGGTGAGTATAAGAGGTGAAAGAATGCCAAATTTAACAGTTAAACAAGTCAAGTAAAACATCCGATGGCAATGGGTTGTCCTTCGTCGTTCCGAAGCGTGGCGAACCATACTGGTCCCTGAGATATACCTTCAACGAAAAGAGGAGGGAAAAGTCACTGGGTAAATTCGGGCAACTGACACTGGCTGAAGCTCGTGGTGAGGCAGAGAAAATTCGAACATTAATTAGAGATGGGATCGACCCTCTTTCTATTGCTTCAATTGAAAGTTATGACGGAATGACATTTGACCTATTATTCAAGGATATGTACCAACACAAGATATTGCAGCGCAATAAGCATCCAGATATACCAAAAAGTAAGTATGAAAATAACGTTTCATCACATATCGGTCACTTGAAGGTTGAACAAGTAACAGCAATTCATGTTCGAAATATCTTGGACACCATTACAAACAGTGGGCGTCGAACAGTGTCAAATGATGTACTGGGCCTACTAAATCAACTTTTTAAGCATGCCATTCAGCTTGGTATTACATCAAATAACCCTGCTTCAGCTTTTTCTTGGAAAGATGCAGGAGGAACAGAGAAGCCTAGAAAAAGAGTCCTGAGCCTTGAAGAGGTTGAAGATGCCTTTTCGGTATTCAGAAAACATTCAGATTCATTCACACGCGATAATTACTTAGTTTGCTGCCTACTTATTACGCTAGGCGTTAGAAAGTCAGAATTGATCCAGGCACCCTGGAAGGAATTCGATTTAGCTAACTCAGTGTGGCACTTACCTAAAGCAAGAACAAAAACAGAGAGTGATATCAGCATACCGCTTCCTCCACAGGTAATATGCTGGCTAGAGGAACTGAATATGTATTCCCTGCAAGACGCAAAAGCAAAGTACCTCACATGGGAAAAGACACTGTTAATAGTGCAGTAAACAGCCTATTTGGAATAGACAAGAGTAAAAAAGTTCCGCCTCCAAATCGTATGGGGCAATTAAAGCACTTCACTATTCATGACTTCAGAAGAACGTTCCGAACCTTCGCGGGTCAACTAGGTTTCAATAGGGATGTTTTAGAGCGTTGTTTAAATCATAAAATAGACAGTATGGCTGAGATTTATGACCAAGGGGACTATTTTGATAAAAGGCGAAAGGTTCACGAGGCCATATGCTCCGCTCTTCAAGAGGCATTATGTAAATAGCTGGGAAAGTGTAAATTTTAACTGTTAGTTTGTTTCGTGGGGTGTTATCAAATCTGCCAGTCGTGTATATGACAATTTCATTCGGTCAGGAATAATTCGTTACTCCCTCCAAAAGAGTTTAAAAATGTTAGTAAAGGAGAATAGTGATTTTCAGGTCTACAATCATTAATATAAGTTATTTTTCTTATTCAGAATATGGCCGTTAATCAACGTCACCTACAGGGAGCAACGTAGATGCCTAGAAAAATGTCCAATGATGACTTTGTCAATAAAAGCAAGCATCTCTACCCTAATCAGTTCGATTATCGCGACTGCCTCTACCAAACCGCAAAAATCAAAGTACGCCTGTACTGCCTTTTACACAGAAGTTGCGAGGAGCACACCGAAGTTCCTGTTGACGTTAGTCCCGACCACCACCTCAATATAAAAAAAGGAAGCGGCTGTAAGCGATGCAAACAAGAAGAGGCAGCCAAAAGGTATAGCTACACACTTTCGGATGTAATAAAAACTGCAAGCACTATATATGGTGATAAATATGACTTTTCTCATGCTATTTACATCAATGCCCATCAACGTATTAAGGGCGTATGTACTGAGCACAGCTTACCTTTTGAAACGACGTACAACCAAATCAAACAAGGAAAGTGTGCGGGCTGCGAGAAATGCAAATCAATAAAGCTAGAACGTAAAGGAAAGTCTATCTCCGCATCAAAAACAACTTCTTTCATAAATTATGTAGAAAAGGCAAAAGGTATACATGGAGAAAAATACCAGTACCGAGAAGACCTCTATAGAGGTTTAAGTAAAGACTTAACGTTCGATTGCGTATCTTGTAAAAACTCTATTACAACTCGTGCCAGTCGGCATCTTGAGGGAGTTGGATGCCCCAACTGCTTTCCGCGCATGCATTATATTCCGTTCGATGAGTCAGATGTCATTCAGCATATCGATAGCGTCCAAGAAGGTCATTACCATGTGAAGTTAAAAAAACGAGCTCCAAAACGTACCGACTCTGTTTTTACAATCCAATGTAAAGCACATATGCCAAAACCTATAAAAATTAGCTTTGGGCAGGCAAGCAGAAAACAGCGTTGTTTAACCTGCGAGCCTAGAGTCTCACTAAGCGTACGTAGGAAAATGAAGAAGCTTATAGAGAATCATCCCCAGCTCGACTTTTCAAACTACGCACTATCTGAGCATGAAAAATACGTTAGCTTCGCATGCAATTCCCACGGTAATAAAACATTGCCCATTGAGGTTGTAAGGAAGTATGGATGTACTCATTGCTTACAGGAAAGCAATGAATCTTATTTTTTTGACAACCTACCCGATGAGATTAAAAATCGGACGAGCTATTCCAAAGTTCAAATATCCCATACTCCTCTTGCTAACCAACGACTACCGCTCGAATGTATTAAACATAACAGGTCATATGAACAGTATGCCAATATACACTTGGATGGGAAAGAAGGTTGTCACGCATGTAGAGGCGAGAAGATCACCAATGCGAAAAATCAAAATGCGGTTTTAAATCAAAGGAGAAACATAGAAGATTTCCTTAAAAAAGCAATAAACATACATGGTGACGGCCATTACAGCTACCCATTCATCGAAGACGAGTACTTTTTAAAGGGCGATGAGATAACGATACACTGCAACATTCATGACGAAGATTTACCTCGTTTCCCGGCATCTGAGCACATTACAAATGGCAAGTCAGGGGGCCGGGGGTGTAAAATGTGTAAATCTGACCAAGCTCGGGGACGATATAGAAGGCCCTGGAATGACGTTATCAAAGCATTTTCTGCTGTCGGACTTCATATTTTATCGGATGAAAATGAGTACGAAAATGGAAGGACTAAACTACTCGTTGAATGCCAGAATAACCATGTGAATCGCAAACAAATAGAAAAGGTTCTCACCGCTAAACAAGGTTGTCCGGAATGTTCTGGTGGAATCGGAGAGGAAATCACTCGTATTCTGCTGTCAGCTTATTTCGATATTCAATTTAAGAAGGTTCGCTTTCAATACAAGCATTATCCGTTCTTAGAACTGGATGGGTACAATAAGAAACATAAGCTTGCGTTTGAATATCAAGGCGCACCGCACATTCTTAGAAAATTTCATGATAGTGAGGATAAGTGGCTAGCGCAGCTAAAACGTGACGAAGATACTCGCCAAATGTGCAAAGAAAAAGGGATCACTCTTATCGAAATTAAGCTGTTTAACGAATACTCGTTCAATAAAGAAGACGTCCTAGCTAGATTGCATGAGGGAATGAACAATGCTGGTATATCTCTAGATGCAAGTAAACTATTAGATATAGACAGCACAATTGAAAAAGTAACAAAGGGAACAAATAAGCTAAAAGAAATAAAAAAAATAGAGCATGAACACAATATTACACTTGTTAGCGAGTTAGTCTGGAAAGGGCAAGATAAATCTCACCATTGGCAATGTAATACGTGCAAGCATAAATTTTCAAACTCACTGTATCAACGAAAAATCGCAAAATATAAATGCTGCCCTAAGTGTTCTAGGAAAATCGGTTCGGAAAAGAAAAGGGCAACTCATAGTCAACAAGGTGCAAAGTACCTGACCAAGCTTTCTCAAACTACCCACCAACAAGGTATCAAGCTTACCACTAAGGAATGGATAGGCTCGGGTTATGAAAACCTATATGAAGGTGAGTGTAATTACTGCCGTAAGCCAGTTACCCCCTTTAATCGAAACCAATTATCAAGGAATAAAATCCTTTGCGATTGTGAAGGATGGGCAAAGGTTCACAGAATTTGAATTTCCCTCGGGTTGTTAGAATCCAACACGCGCAGCCCATTATATTGGGCTGTTTTTCTTAAGAATTGGTGTGTGCTGCTTTTAAGCAAAAATATTAAAAAATGTCGTTCTTAATAGAAGGGAAGAACGAGACAATGCGATTAGGTCTCTAGCCATTTACGGCGCCCCTTACCAACTGCCCCAGGGAAATATAGCCTGTCTTGTAAGCTTTAGGGGAAATCACCTCAATATGATAATCAGCCACATTGGTTGATGTTGCATTGGGCCGATATGTGGCTCCTTTACGTACTGCGCGACTGTCTGTTACGCCAATTGCTTTCTTTATCTGTACATTTCCAGTCGTAATCCCATAATGGCAATTAGCCATTGCTAAAAGATAATTTAGGAACAATTCTGAGTTATTGAGCTGCCTTTGTGTCGCTTCTGGCTTTGGTTTGTCCGATTTAAGATCAAAAACTAAGGCATATGGTTGCTCCTCATCTAACCATAGAATGATCAAATCACAACCTTTATTCACCCCCTTATCATTACCTACATTAACGTAAGGTGAGAGCTGCTTAAACCATCGGTTCTCAGAGCCACCGGGTTGATAATCTAAAGTAAACGCAAATGCATTTTCGGGCATATTGGTGATATATAACTTCTTGATTTTACTATCAGCTCCATTTTCCTTAAGTAACAGTTCTTTTTTGGCAGTGTTGCTTTCAATAACCACATCAGGATTGATGATTTCCTTCATTGCTGCCAGCATATATCACTCCTGGATACCGTAGTAAATTTTATCAGCCAATTCGTTGGCATCGGCGATAAGGTTGTCGAACACTTCCATATTGATGCCATATTTATCTACTTCTACGGGGTGAATTAGGTGGTCATCTTTTAAACTGTATGCCTTAATTTGCGCTGGTTTAAGCAAGTCTAAATCAGTCATCTTAGCTAACTTCATGATCTGTTTTTTGTTTTGCACGCTCAAATTAAGCATCACGCGGTTGTTGAGTTCACGGATCAAATAATCGCTATGAGTCGTCACCAAAACTTTCACACCAGAGTTTACTAAACGGGCTAATAGCCCGGCCATTTTGCGCTGGTTATCTGGGTGGAGGTTTAGCTCTGGCTCGTCGATGATTAACATGCCATTCTTTTCGGCCAGCGAGTTAATGTAGAGGTCTATTAAAAAAAGCGACTTAATTGAGGAGGATGCCACATAGACAGGCACAGCGACTTTATCGCGACCTTTTTCTTTCCGCGGCATATACATAACTTGTTTATCAACCGCTTTATATGACCCCCCCATCAAGTTTTGTAATGCATCACGAATCGGTTTGCAACTCTCAACTTCTTCGCGGATAAAACTTTTTCGCTTGCATAGGTTCTCGTATTCACGCACCACATTAATATTGTCGTGTATTGGCTGCGCATAACGTGAGCGCATACTGTTTAGCAATTCGATTGGATTCACTTTGTCGCCACTAGTAAGCTGTTCGATAATAGCGTTTTTGCTGATATCCAGCTCTTTATAGAACAAAGCAATGCCGGTACGTTCTGATGTCACCACAAAAGGCCGCGGTATTAAATCCGCAAACAAACAATCAGCAATATGATCACTTATTACATCATCCAAAATCCGGTTAGGAACACGGCTGCCATTTTTCGTTTGGAAGGTTACAGATAAGGCCGATTCATTTTTGGCCTTTAAAAAGCTTAACTGCTCTGACTGCCCAAAACTCACCGTTTGCTTAAACTCATTAGTAAAGTCAAATACAAGCTGGTCATGGCTAAATTCGGCTTTTGCACCATTAAAAAAGTCTTCTTGAACATTAAAGTAACGCGGCAAGTTTTCGGAAAATTCTGAAGAGGCATTTTTAAGGTAACTAGCCAATTTCGCTTGATATTCGGTTAATTCAATCAATAACGTACCTTCATCGCGCAGCTTTGCTAACCGTTCACGCGATACCGACAAATCAACCCACTGCTTAAAATGGCGCAACAAGCCATAGATGGCATAGCTAATATAGGTTTTCCCCATATTATTGGGACCGCAAATCACTGTTAAATCACCCAGCTCAACGGTGCCTTTATCTATACCGCCTAAGTGTGTAAAGTTAAATTTCATATTACCTCCTGATTAAGCGGTGATGTGTAACGTTTAACATTTAGCTCGCCTCCCCAACGGTGACTTGTCCGTTCATTAACGTGGGAAGAAACCAGTATCGTAGTGAAGCGAGCTTTCCGTTTTCCAGATAATTTCTTAAAATTTGTCCAATGAAATACTTTGTCACTTCATTAAATTTATTCAACAACTCTTCACTTGGATAAACATGCCAGAAGTTAACTGCATCAATAGAGCTTAAGTTTTTTTGAGAACTGCCTGTAGCGATTTTTTCCAATCTTGCTCTTGATTCAGGCCTTAAAAAATATAAATAAAAATAGTTTTTCCATTTCTTATCACAAATAAACTTACCCAGATCTTCATTATCAAGTAGTAGTTTTACATCTTCTAACAGTCGACCAGCTTCAGCTTCTTCAATACCCGGGTTAATTTTGCTATTAGCGGTTTTAAATAATTCACGGAAGATATTAGTATCTAGGTTCCAGCTTTCTCCTTTAGGTGATAAGTACTGGTAGCCTAGACGCATTAAATGCAAAATACTTGGAATATTAACTCGAGAATCTTCATTAAACTTCATAACATTCCTTGTTTATTTTTCTGTGAGCTCAAGCAGCTCTCCTACGTCACAATCAAAGAGCAGGCAAATTTTTTCAATAGTCTCAAGGTCAACCTTTTGTGCGGTTTCACGGTAAAGCAGAGTTATAGTATTTCTACTCAACCCTGTCTCTCTGGCAACGTCCGCAATTCGCATTTTGTGCTCGCCCATTAGTCTTGCGAGGTGACACTTAATCACTGATTGCTCCAAACAAATATGTTTATTTCACCAGAATAACATTCAACACTTAAGAAGCAATTTTTAAAGTTGAAATGACAAAATTAAGCATTAAGCCCTAAACCACTTCGTTCAAATCCTGTAAAGCCATAAATCGGAACCCCGCAAGCGGGGCCCCCTTGCTTCGCAACCCTTCGGGCGATTTCTAGCTTGACTGGCTTTTCTCTACGTAGTGCGTGTTGGGCATGAGGTATGGCGCGCCTTTAGGCGGCAAGCGCCTAAAACTTACCAACCTCATAGCAAAAGGGGCTTCTATGAAATCTATGGACTTTATAAACAGGGCTAAAAAAGTAGAATTTGCTGATATAGCAAGGTCAGCAAAGCCGATTGAACGTACCACTCTTAAACACGTTCGGGCTACCGATAAATGTTACCTGGTTAAAGCAGGCAGTAAGTTACAATTTTGGATCACTCGTGAAGATTGTTTGTTGTCTGTGAATGTCTCTTTGCACTCACCATTTTGTGTTTGTACTGATGCAGATAGTTAGCTATGTTTCCCATATCCCAACTTTCCCAGTTAGAAATTGAGTATTTTTTTTAATTTTTTCATAAATTTTTTCGATTTCTTTATGGTGAGTACACTGGTGAGCAAGAGAGGGTTGAAACGAGCAAAGAGCACCTTGCAGGCCTTGATGTATATGGATTTGCCAAATTTAAAACGATAAACAGATTCAGAATATTGAATAACGCTTCAATCTGATTCATGTCGTTAAACATATCCATAGAACCGCCGTGTAGGCGGTTTTATTTTTTCAGGTTGTTGATTAGAGGCTGTGGCACTCACCACCGTAATGGGCTGAATTATAGTCATGCCTAAACGATTGACATGTCCGGATACTCACAACATCACACTCAATAAATCACCGATATCGGTTAATTATTGATTTGAAATTGGCGCAGACCCATAAAATCACCGTTAACGGTGAATATACTTGTTATTCGTAGATTTCTTACTATAATCACCGATACTAATGAATATTAGAGCAGGGCGATGGCAAAAAAAGTCACTAGTTCAAAAATGCCTGAGGCAGAATTTATTGAAAACGCGCATGTTTTGGGACAACTGATTAAGGCAAAGCGCACAGAGATGGGCATGAAGCTCGCCGATTGCGCCGCGCTATGCAATGTGGGTATCAATACATTATCTCGCATAGAAAATGGCAATGATAATTGCACCCTGGCTGCTCTATTTGCCGTGCTACATGGACTGGGTATCAAACTTACCTCACCGTTGCTTTCACCTGAATCTCTTAAAAAGCAGGATGACTCAAGTAACAGTGATAGCGAGTGGGTATAAAAACCATGCCAGCAGATAATATTACTCCACCATCAGAATATACGTTGCTTATCCAGTTGGCAGCTCGCTGTATTGGAAAACTAACCCTGGATAAAAGCACCAACCTGCTCAAACTTGAATACGAGCAGGATTGGCAGCAAACAGGCTTTCCACTCTCTCCTGCACTGACGTTAAATAATGTCCATTCTCCCGAAGTCGCCTACAACTATCTCGACAACGCACTACCCGAAGGAGAAGCGCGCAAACTCCTGTCTGAGCACCTCGGCGTCTCTGAAAAGAATGTCTACTCCCAGGTGCGAGCCATCGGCAATGATTTGGCGGGAGCCTTCTCATTTAAGGCAAGTAGACAAAAATCATACAACGCATCAGAAACAACTGGGCCGCAATTCAGAGTAATTGAACCTGACGAACTAACCAGGCGCCTGGCCAGCAAGGAAGATATTGGTCTGTTAACATGGGACGACAAACCACGACTGAGTGTGGCTGGCGTACAAGACAAGCTCAACATATTCATTAACGAGCAGGGGAAACTTGGGTTTGGCGACGGGACGTTATGTTCAACCCATATACTCAAGTTTGAAAAGCACAATTGCCCCAATCTTGTACTCAACGAATACTTCTGCATGAAACTGTCTAAGGCAGCAGGCCTGCCTACCGCAGAAGTACAATTTACTCGCTTCGAACAATACCCTGCACTGATTGTAGAAAGGTTTGATCGTAAATATGCACCTGAACAATCAAAAGTGTTTCGCAGACATGTGATTGATGGCTGCCAGGCACTGAACCTACCACGTGACTACAAATACGAGCGAAACTTAGGTGATGGAAGAGATGTGCGACATATTCGGGATGGCGCAAGCTTGCCCCGACTCTTTGAGTTAGCACATACAATGACATCGCCTGTTGAGAGTCTTCAATGGCTCATCAATTGGCAACTGTTTAATTTAATGATCAGCAATTACGACAGTCATGGTAAAAACGTCTCGGTGTTTTTTGATAAGCACAATAATCGATTTACGCCTGCGTATGATTTAGTCAATGTTGCCATGTTCCCGCAGTTCAAACATATGCTCGCAATGGCAATAGGCGATGAGTTTGAACCGACAAGTATAAACGCATACCAACTGGCTGATTTCGCAGAAACCTGTGGAGTGAACAAAAAGCTTTTGAGCCGCCAGTTAAGTGATTTGGCTGATAACGTTATAGCCATACTGACGCAACAGCCATTTATTGAGACAATAACGCAAGAGACGCACTTCACCGAAGACGACCGACATTACATGGCTGAGGTGCAAGCGCACATTCTCGCACGAACACAGCACCTTAGATCACAAGCGCCGGACATACCGAGTATCGAAGTATGAGAGCGAACAGTTGCTTTAGCTTCACGCTAAATACGTGCAAACTTCTGGAAACCGTCACAGGTATTCCTACATCAACAGCCATAACTATCAGCCCCATCACCATTGCATATTGCTGAAATATCGCGCACAGTGATACCTCATAAAAAGAAGAAAAGCAGGGACCTGGTCTAGGTATGGAAACCGAACTTATTTCAATTCTGTTTAATGTGTTTTTGCTTATTGGAGTGTTGATTGCTTTTAAAAGTCGTCAGCAAATCAGCGCCTTACTACATCAAATTGGTTTGCTACAGAAAACCGTTGAATTACAATCCCGGCAAATCGAGGAATTAAAACGGCATATCAAGTCTCAGCCGTATGAACCAGTTAACGATATGGCGAAGCCTGTCGTGTCAACGCCACAAAGAGCGGTTACGGTGAATCCCCCACCGAAGGTATCCGCTAAACCTACTGCACCCGTTGCATCACCCACTTCTTCAGCAAAGTCTGCTAAGCAACCGCCTAGGACGGTGAGCACCTTTGATTTTGAAGCCTGGCTAAGGGGGAATGGCATTTTTTGGTTGGGCGCAGCGGTGCTGGCCATTGGCGGGATCTTTTTGGCTAAGTACTCTATTGAAGCTGGCCTGATGCCACCATCGGTCAGAGTAATACTGGGCGCATTGTTTGGCTGCGCTTTAGTGGCCGCAGCAGAGCTGGCCAATCACTTCAAAACACGCCTTCGTATTAACACGCCTTATATTTCCGCAGCACTGGCCAGCGGCGGGGTGATCACCTGCTTTGCCATGGCATTGGTCGCATTCGATTTTTACCAATTTATTTCGGCCAATGTAGCGTTTGGTGTGTTAGCCATTATCTCGCTGGCTTCAACCTATTTAGCACTGCGCTTTGGCCCGGTGCTGGCTGGGGTAGGGATCATAGGTGCCTATGCGGTACCGGCTCTGGTTTCCACTGGTTCCAATAACGTATTTGCCTTGTTGCTGTATGTAGCATTTGTTTCGCTTTCTGCGGTTTGGGTAGCTGAATATGTTAAACAGCGCTGGGTGTGGTGGCAGGGTTTTGCGGGGCACTTTATCTGGTTTGCTATTGCAACGGTAATGGCCTCCACCAGCGACGTGTGGATCCTGTTTGTATTCACCCTGGTTTCGCTTTATTTGTTTGTTTTATCTGGCGTATTAGGCTGGGCATTAAAAGGCACTATGACTGCTGCGCTGTCCGTGAAAGACTTACTGATGCCCAGAAAGGAGCAAGCAGGTGTCGTGTTGTCACTCTGGTTGCTGTACGTGTTTATTATGCTGAGTAACCCCAATGATGTACTGGGGTGGGTTAACTTGTTGCTTGCAGGCGTTATGCTGGTAGCAGCTTTCAGACACAGTGCTCTGGATACCTGGCCGTTCTTAATGCTCTTATTTGCACTGCTTTCCTATGAAAATATGCATGACCTGGCTTCTTTCGAGGATGGTTTATTCCCCTTTAGCGGGCGTTATTTATTCGCGCAGTTGGTTACCTTATCAGGCATTGCCTTTAGTATGTTCATGCTATTGCGCTTTGCCGATCGCCCGGCATATTTGCTCCTGTTGGTACTTACGCCGGTAAGTATGTTGGGGGTAAGCTATGTTACCGCGCCAATTGAGGCTGAAACCTATTTGTACCCGCTTTGGGCGTTGTATATGGCACTCATTGGAGCTGGCGCATCGATAGCCGCTGTGAAATCCCATGTGCCTATAAGGCAGGTCACTTATCTGATACTCGCCAACTCTATGCTGGCACTGTGCTTTACCATGCTGTTGTCTGCCAGTACGTTAACATTGGCTATTACCATGCAGGTAGCGTCGATGAGCTATCTGAGCTGGAAATTCAAAGTGAGAATCCCGGACTGGTTGTACAAAGCCGCCTTGCTGGTAGTGATTTGCCGGCTAACTCTATCTCCCTGGATAGCGCACTACAAACACGAAACCATTCTCGGTATCCACTGGACCCTGGTTGTGTACCCACTGGCACTTGCTCTCATTGGCTTTGCGATCAAATACAACCCATCGACTTCGATGCGCGCATGGCTACAAGGCGTCATGCTGCATATTGTGGCGTTGCTGGTGACCACCGAAACCAGCTACCTGCTAACCGGCGATTACCCGGATTTTGTAAATCTGAGCTACGCAGAAACGATATTGCTTTCGCTGAACTGGCTGGTGCTCTCTGCCGTATATTTTTGGCGAAGCCACTTGTCTGGCTCGCTAAGCGGATTGTATCAAAAAGCGGGCTTTGCCCTCATGGCCCTGGCAACCTTGCTTCAGTTGGACATCTCTTTGGTGCATTCGCCCTTTATCACCCAACAATTTGTTGGTGAAGGTTGGGTGAACTGGCTGTGGTTACAATGGCTAATGCCCGCTGTGGTGCTGGCTATTGTGATGAAATTCCAGTTGCTCCCAAAACAATACAACAACGCCATACTGGGCGTGATTGCCGTGCTTGGCTTCCTGTTTATTAATGGAGAAATCAGGGCCCTGTTTAACCTTGGCTACCTGCGCCTAGGACCTCCCATGCAGCAAGCCGAGCTATATACCTATTCCGTAGTGTGGCTGGCTATCTCAACCCTTACTATTTACCTGGCCCAGCTTCGTGAAAACAGTACGCTTGTCAAAGCCGGTTTTATTGGGCTTGCGGTAGTGTTACTGAAAGCGTTTGTGGTAGACATGGCACATCTGGAAGGGTTATTCCGCGCACTGTCGTTTATTGGCCTGGGACTTTGCTTGGTCGGGATTGGCTGGCTGTTCCAGAAGATGCAGAAAAACGAACCTGAGCCTGTCTAATCCCTTTTGCAAACCAGTTTTTTGGGATGCAGACTTCAGGCTTTTGACAGCAACATATCTACGTGCGGAATACCGTCTTCCAGGTAGTCCTCTGACTGGCGGGTAAATCCGAAGCTCTTATAAAAGGCTTCCAGATACACCTGCGCGCCTATCTGAATATCTTGTCCGGGCCAGGCTTGCTCACAGCCCTTCAGCGATTCGGCAACCAAGGCATGGCCCAGCTTCTGGCCTCTTGCAGACTCAGCAACAGCAACCCGGCCGATACTGACCTGGGGATAGCTCACTCCCGGCGGTAGTAAACGCGCATAGGCCACCAGCTCTGGCTCAGATTGACCATCATCCAATCGCTCATAACCAAGCAGGTGATACACATCTTGCTTGGTATCTTTGTCGTCCAGTTCCGGATACGGGCAGTTTTGTTCAACCACAAACACATTGGTGCGCAGTTTTAACAACGCATACAGCTGATGAGTAGTAAGCGATGAAAATGGCAGTAACGTCCAGGTGATCATGATGTATCCCCCATAAAGGCAAAACAGACAGGCAAAAACTAAAAGGCCGATTAAAGCAAACTTACCGGCCTTCAGGCAATCACTGCGTTACCGGTCACATGCCGAGGTACTGTTTTAAGAAATCGCCGTGAGCAGGTAGCGCTTGAACTTGCTGAGACACATGCTGATGCAGGCCATTCATAAAACGAGTGAGCTCTTCAATGCTCATTTCATCCGCCACCCGGTGATACTGCTCAGGCACTAATCCTTGACCTAACATCACCTGTGTCCAGGAATCGACCCGGAAGATATCCCCATCGTCCAAGAACACCCGGCCAGTTTCTTTAAACAGATTGATTTTGTGGGTCAGGGAGTCGGGGATCGCCATGCGCTGGCAGTGTTGCCAGAATAGCGAGTCGTCCCGATTAGTGACTTTATAGTGCATAACAATGAAATCGAGGATCGCGGCCATTTCACTGTTGTACTTGTTGTTGTATTCATCGATAGCGCTTTGGGTTACACCATCGAACGGGAACAAACGCAGCAGACGAATGATACCGGTCATGATCAGGTGAATGCTGGTGGACTCAAGTGGTTCGATAAAGCCACTGGCTAACCCCAGTGCCACACAGTTTTTATTCCAGCCCAGGCGGCGTTTGCCTGGGGTAAATTGAATCACCCGGGGGTCGTTAATTGGGTTGCCGGTTACCTGATCCATCAGGGTTTGCTTGGCCTGCTCATCACTCATATAGCGACTACAATACACCAGCCCATTGCCCACGCGGTTTTGTAGCGGGATTTGCCAGCGCCAACCGGCTTCATGGGCAACAGAACGGGTAAAGGGGGCGGGCGCTTCAACGCTTTCAGTTTGCATGGCAACCGCGCGGTCGCAGGGTAACCAGTGTGACCAGTTTTCATATCCGGTATGCAGTGCCTGCTCGATCAACAAGCCCTTAAACCCGGTGCAGTCGATAAACAAGTCGCCAGCCAGATTACGCCCGTCTTTTAGGGTTAACGACTCAATATCACCTGACGTGACATTCACATTGACCTTGTCGATGTCGCCCTCTACATGAGTAACGCCAAGCTTTTCAGCAAACTGCCGCAGGAATTTACCGTAGGCCACTGCGTCGAAATGGTACGCAAAGTTAATCGGCATGCGTTCGCTCATGCCAAACTTGTATTGCTGTGCAGCCTTCAATTCAAAGCAGTAGTCGCCAAATGCTGAGCCCAGGCCTTCCTGCTGCGCGCGCATCCAGAAATGGTGAAATTCACCTGCCCAGCATTCGCGGCCGGTAACGCCAAAGGAGTGGATATAGGCATGATCAGGTTCGCGCCAGTTTGCGAATTCAATACCCAGTTTAAAGGTGGCATTGGTAGCGCGCATAAAGGCTTTTTCGTCTATGCCCAGCAGTTTGTGGAAAGTGCGAATAGGCGGAATCGTTGCTTCCCCCACACCGACAATACCGATGTCTTTCGACTCCACCAGCGTTACGTTGACAGACTTGCCAATTAATCGAGACAGGGCTGCTGCGGCCATCCAGCCAGCCGTTCCGCCACCGGCTATGATGACGTTGTTCACGTTGTTTGAAGAGTTGCCAGGCTTGTTCATAACGTCGCTCCGGATGAGTGTTTATGGCGTTCACGGATAGCGTTGAGTAACGCCCGGTTATCGGGTAACCCCTGACCAAATTGCATTAGTGTAGCCTGTAATTTTTGAGAAATCGCACCAGCGCGTTTTAGCATATCGCTGGAATCGGCTAGCGCAGGTGACTGGGTTTTAAAGCCCATGCCGTACAGCACAAACTGATAGCTGGCAGAGGGAAATATTTCTTCGTTTTGCACTACGTCGTAGCGTGACGGCGGCTGATATTGCCACAGCGAGAGCAAGCTTTTCAGTGAATCTGGCCAGGTTGCCGGATCGCGATGGACATTCCAGTAGGCATCGTTGGTGCGTTGGTTAATGGCATAGTGGAGTTTCACAAAGTCAATGACCCGCGCCCAGCGGTAGGCAAAGCGTTCGTTATAGCGGGCTGCCAGAATACGCATGTGATCGCGATTTTGCGGAAATTGCTCGCATAACATGCGCACACCCAGTTCCACCATGGCAACAGCCGAGGCTTCAAGCGGCTCAATAAACCCGCTGGCCATTCCCAGCGACAGGCAATTGTGGGTCCAGAACTCACTGCGATAGCCGGGTGAAAACTTCAGCTGTCTGCACGTAGCCTGTTCCACCACATCGTGTGGGAGTCGCTTAGTTAAATACTGTTTTAAAGACTGTTCAATGTCCTCTGCAGACGCAAAGTCACTGCTGTATACCATGCCCACACCCCGGCGGTGTTGCAGGCCAATATCCCAGCTCCACCCCTGTGGGTGCGCGGTGGCAAGGGTAGTGGAGGCAATGGTGTTGTCCTGCTCATGGTAGGGCACCTGTACAGCCATAGCCGAATCGTTCAGCAAAATGTCTTTTACCGAGTGCCAGGGCACATTGTAATGCTTGCCTGCCAGCAACGCCGACTGCCCGCTACAGTCAATAAACAAATCTCCCTCAAGGATTTGCCCGCATTGGGTGGTTAGTGCCTTGATATCGCCATTGTGATGACTAACCACCTGGTCGATGTGTGCTTGTACATGACGAACGCCTAACTGGTTAACGCAATGATCTGACACCATTTCGGCCAACCTGGTGGCGTCGAAGTGATACCCGTAGTTCAGTACGTAGGCATAGTCTGGCGTGGCCAACTGCTTGGGCGCTTTGTGCTGTTCGCACAGCTCAGGCTGGACACTGAAAGCGCGATCGTATGGCTTATTGCTGTGAAGCGCTTGCCAGCAGGCGTGTACATCAATTTCGGTGTAACCTGCCGGATTGGTGAAGGGGTGATGATAACGGTCGTGCTCACTGCCATCGCGCCAGCCCACAAAGGTGGAGCCTTGCTTAAACGACGCCTGGCAATGGGTGATGAATGCCGATTCCGACAAGCCAATTTCGCGGAGTGTGTCACGAAGTGAAGGCCAGGAACCTTCGCCTACGCCAATGGTACTCACATCAGGCGACTCAATCAGGGTGATTTCAACGCCCCGATGACGTTCGCCCTGTTTGCCGAGTTTGGCTGCCAGCATACCGGCACATAGCCAGCCCGCGGTGCCGCCACCGACAATCACAACTTGTTGAATAGGTGCATTCACAACTGCATCCCCTTCACGTAAATTCTGTATAAACGTGACCTACTTTAACGCAAAAATGACGCAGGGGGGTCACTTCCCTGCGTCATTCCACTTATTGCTATGAGTACGTGTTAGAACTTGTAGCGTACGCCAACGGCATAGCGTGCACCCAGTTCATCCAGTCTCCATAGCATGGCACTCGTTCTGCCATGACGGCGGGCATTTTCTTCAGTAATGTTGATCCCTTCCAGCGACACAGTCAGGTCTTCGCTGAAGTCATAAGACACGCTGAAGTCGATTTGCGAATAAGCTTCGGTGTAACCCGGCTCGTTCACATATTGCGATGTTGTGTCCAGGAACTTGTCACGCCAGTTATAGGCGATACGCGCCTGAATACCTTCTTTTTCGTACATCAGGATCAGGTTAGCGGTATCACTCAAACCAACGAGGGCAAACTGGGTTACCGACGGATCAGCGTTGTTGTCAAAGCCGATATCACCCGTAACGGTGGTGTAGTTACCCATTACGCCAAAACCACTCTCGCCAAAGAAGTGCTGTGCCGCCAACTCGAAACCATAGATGTTGGCCGCGCGGTTGTTAACCGGCTTAGAGTTAATGAAGGTCATTAACGGATCATCGGCATTTGGCAGTACATCGTAAGCAGCTTCAAACTGCTCGTCGGTCATTGAGTCATAGTCGACGCCATTTTCCATTGCAGCCACCATGTTGAACAAGGTGGTGTCACTTAATGGAATGCCTAAGCGCTCCAGTTCAGCAGCAGCAGCCTGTGCACGAGGGCCGGCAGTCGCGTCGCGCAGACCAAAGATGTTCTCTTCAACCTGTTCGTTACCAATGAAGTTTTTCACGCGCTTGTCGTAGAAACCTAATGACACATAGCTGGTTTCGTCGAAGTAGTACTCGAACGACAGATCCAGGTTATCTGATTCCAGAGGCACCAGCGCAGGGTTACCAGAACTTGCCGTTGCAGTAGCACCGCCCGTTAACAGCGTCGGACCGCTAGGTGGTGATACCGTCGCTGCTGCACTCAGATTGTTATACGTTGGGCGAGCAATGGTTTTGCTGTAAGAGAAACGGGCAATCATGTTCTCTGCCACTTCGATATCAAAGTCCAACGCAGGCAAGATGTGGTCGTAGCTTGAATCCACGCTTACGTCTTCCATGTCGCTACCAAAGCGCACGTTGAAGTCGTTATTACCTTCCCAGGCAATACCACTTGGCAGACTGATGTTCGCAATTGAGGTCACATCGGTATTTTCATATCGTACACCGGTTAACAGGTTATACGGCATGCCATTAAGTTCACCGTCTAAATCAAACTCGAAATACACAGCGGTAATGTCTTCTTTGATAGTACGGTTGGTGGCAAACGGGTTGTCAGCAACTAAGTTAAAGCCGTACTCAGATGCAGCAAATGCACCCAGTTCAGCCACGCTACCGGTAAAGCCCTGAGAAAAAATACCGGTGGTATTAAAGTCGCTGAACTCCTTCGCCAAATCCAGTGGCGTCAGGATACCTGCTGGTAATTCACCTGGGTTTTCGATACCCCAGTTACCCATAGTGTGACGAGTCAGGGATTGCAGCGAGGTGCTCTCCATAGAACGAGACTCGATACCGAAGTTAATGCTGCCAGAGTCCATTGCATATGAACCGTCCAGGCGAGCCTGGGTGATTTCAGTATCTTGTAGCGAGTAGTTCATATCCAGGATAGACGTACCTACGTCGTCCTGATCAAGCACACCATTGGGGTTCAGGTTGCCACGAGCAACATCGTCGTAATCCACCAGCATGATGGGGAAGTCACCGCTGAAGTCAGCACCCTGACCGCGCACTACGTTTGCACCCAAGCCTAAGTTTGTCCAGGTACCGTAAGGTGCATCCGGACGACCTTCTGCTGATGAGTTGTGGAAGTCAAATTCCAGGGTTAAATCGTCATTGACAAAGTACTCGATGTTCAGGCCAATTGATTTGTTTTCATTAACCTGATTGAGTTCCTGCATAGCCAGACCTAAGTCACGAGGCAGTAAGTCACGACGTTCCTGCGTAATGTGGATAGGCGTTTTTACCGTTTCATCGTCAAACGTTAGCTCGGTGAAATAACGGTCGTCCATCCAGATAGACTGTTCAGCACGCGCTTCGAACAGATCTTGTTTTGAATAGGTGTAGTCCAGCGTCGCTACCATATTGTCGCTTGGTGCATACTGGAATGTCAGCTGAGCGTTGGTTCTTTCACGCTCTCGGTCAGCCATGAAGTAACGTAGATCAGACGGGATAGCGAAAAGCTGACCCATTGCTGGTGCATTGTTCAGTACAACCGGGTCGCCACTGTCCGGATTAGATGGATCCGGAGATTGCGGAATAGAGCCGTCAAATGGATTAACACGCCATTGGTTTACGAAAGCACCTTGTGACGCGCTGTCACGTTGCTGGAATGAACCTGTAAAGGTAAAACCAAAGGTTTCATCATCGCTGACGAAGTTGATCATGCCTGAGACTTCAGGTGTAACATCATCGCCAACGCGGTTGGTTGTATCAGTTAGTGCTTTAGCACCCACACTTGCGGTAAAACCGGTTTCAGCGGCATCAAACGGACGCGAAGTACGGATGTTAATTGATGCACCAATACCACCTGTCGCAATACTTGCACGGCCAGTTTTGTATACTTCAACCGCGCGAACACTTTCTGACGCCAAATCAGAGAAATCAAATGCACGAGAGTTCGGTGCACCACCGCCGCCCGGCAACGCAGAGCCTGGCATGGTTCTGCCATTCAGAGTAACCATGTTGAAGTCGGGTCCGAAACCACGGGCCGTAACCTGATTACCTTCGCCGTTATTACGGCTAATAGAGATACCTGTAATACGTTGTAATGATTCTGCCAGGTTGGTATCGGGGAACTTACCAATATCAACCGCAGAGATAGCATCAACTACCCCGGCTGAATCACGTTTGATGCCCATTGATTCCTGAACACTGCCGCGAATACCGGTTACCTGAATAACTTCAACGTCATCCTTTGCGTCCTGTGCATGTACCGGGAACAGTAAACCTGATCCCAGTATTAAAGACAGACTGGTCGCAATTTTGGTTTTCTTAAGAATTGTGTGTGTCACCGTCTTTCTCTCTTCATTTGTTGTGCTTGAAATTAGCGCTTTCAAGAAAGGGCTTTCTCAGCCCTGTGCACAAATAGGCACACCCAACAAGAAAGCGCTTTCTCAAGCTATAAGATCACCCAATAAAGATCAACATATTTTTTACATTACCAAAATTTCATAATGCGATTAGTTAACAAAACACATGACAAAGTAAGAATTTTATAGTTCAAATACAGATATATAGCGTTACATAACTCAAGTGATTTGAAATTTACGTTTATTTAAAAAAATTTTCACTGGTTAAATAATTTACGATAATTTAAAGAAAGCGCTTTCTCGCAATCTTCAAATTATGCTATAAACCAAACACATTTTACGCTGCCGTTCTTTTTTGTCAGTTTTACGGGCAGCATCACAACTAACCGTTCAGGTGAATAACGGATGTCCAACCTGGCTCTTAGGAACGCTCAACATCATGAAAACAATTAATCTTCCACTGGACAGCGCACTTCGCGACCGTTCTTTTTTATTTGGCACCGCAACGTCGTCGTTTCAGATCGAAGGTGCGGCAGACAGCCGACTGAAATCGATTTGGGATACCTTTTGCGAACAGGAAGGCAAAATAGCTGACAAAAGTGATGGTTTGATCGCCTGTGAGCATGTCGCTCGATTTAAAGAGGATGTCGACCTTCTTCAGGAAATGGGAGTTGATGCCTATCGGTTTTCCATCTCGTGGCCAAGAGTGATGCAACAAAATGGCGAACTCAACCCACAGGGCGTGCAATTTTATATCGATTTATTGGACGAGCTGGCCAGCCGGGGGATTCAGGCTTTTGCTACGCTTTATCACTGGGACTTACCACAATACCTGGAAGACCTGGGCGGTTGGTTAAACCGCGATACCGCCTATGCATTTCAACAGTATGTGGAAAAAATCACACAGGCATTAGGCACCCGGGTTCAGGCCTACGCTACATTTAATGAGCCTTTCTGCTCTGCCTATTTAGGGTATGAGATTGGTGTGCATGCACCGGGCAAAACGGGTCGAAAGCAGGGCAGGACCGCAGCACATCATATCCTGCTGGCTCATGGACTTGGCATGCAGGCGCTTCGCGAACACGCCCCACATGCGAAAAACGGTATTGTGCTTAACTTTACGCCTTGCTATCCGGTGTCGGAAAAACCTGCAGATCAGCTTGCCACAATTTACGCCGACGAATACATAAATCAATGGTACATGCAGCCCGTAATGGAAGGCAGTTACCCACCTGTGTTAGAAAAATTGGCCCCTGAAGACAAACCCGACATTCAGCCGGGTGACATGGAAATCATCTGCCAGCCACTGGATTTTCTGGGCGTCAACTTTTATACCCGACTGACCTATTCCGCAGCCGAAACAAAGGGCGAGCTATACACAGAGCATGCGCATCGGGAGCCCAAAACCGATATTGGCTGGGAAATTTATCCCCAGGCATTTTACGATCTACTGACGTCGCTGAATGCCCGCTATGATTTACCGCCCATCTACATAACAGAAAATGGTGCGGCAATGGCTGACAAGCTCGTCAATGGCGAAGTCGCCGACAACGACAGAATCGATTACTATGAAGCGCATTTGTGTGCATTGTCCGATGCCATAGATGCGGGTGTTAATGTCGCTGGTTATTTTGCCTGGAGCCTGATGGACAACTTTGAATGGGCAGAAGGCTACGTGAAGCGGTTTGGATTGGTTTATGTTGATTTTGAAACCCAGACCCGTCTGTTTAAGCACAGCGCACACGCTTATAAGTTGTTGTTAGCACAGCGTTCATAAAGGAGTAAGAGCATGTCTCAGTCACTTAGTGTAAAAGAAAAGATTGGTTATGGGCTGGGGGATGCTGCAGCAAATTTAGTATGGCGTGGCGCGCTGGCGTACCTTGCCGTATTTTACACCGACACCTTCGGCATAAGTGCGGCGGCAGCAGCCATGTTGTTCCTGGTGGTGCGGCTGTCTGACGGCGTAACCGATATCATTATGGGCATGATTGCGGACCGCACAAATACTGCAATGGGTAAGTTTCGGCCCTGGATATTAGCGTCTACCCCGTTTCTGGGATTATTCATGATCCTGTGTTTTACCACCCCGTCGTTTTCAGACACGGGTAAACTGGTATACGCATACATCACCTACATTGGCCTGACCCTGGCGTACACCGCAAACAACGTACCTTATTCAGCCCTTATGGGGGTAATGACCGAAGATGACCACGAACGTACCAAGTTATCTGGTTTCCGGTTTGCTGGCGCGTTTCTTGGCGGATTACTGGTTATGGGCTTTCTGCCTATGCTGGTTGCCTTTTTCGGCGGCGACGGGGAAAACGACGCAATAGGTTACCAGTACACCATGTACGTATTTGCCGCACTCCTGGTTGCGCTTATGCTGATCACGGTATTTACGACCAAAGAGCGGATTACCCCGCACCAGCAAGCCAAGACCAGCCTCGGTAAAGAATTAGGGGATCTGTCAAAACAACTGCCGTTTATCTTAATACCCCTGTCTGCCATTACCGCATTCTTTTATTACCGGGACTTAATGACCGGGGCAGCGTTTGTCATTGTGATGCTTCTTAGCTGGTGGTTCGTCAAAAAGTTAGTGGCGCGCCCGGAATCTCAGAATTCGCGTTCTCAACAAGACATCATAGACTTGCTGACCAATAAACCCTGGTTGATTTTGCTGGGCATGGGCTTTTTAACCATGATGTTTAACGGTATCCGATACGGGGTTATTGCTTATTACTTCAAGTACTTCCTGAACGACGCATCACTCACCGGACAGTATTTTATTGTGCTGCTGGTGGTGTCTATCGCCGGGGCTTTTGCTACCCCGTGG
>NZ_CFIDRX010000004.1:63746-72495 GCF_984433645.1 Marisediminitalea sp. | reverse complement strand
TGACCTGAATTTGCTTCTGTTTTTTCTTCTGCTCTTTCTGAGCTTTACTTTTTTCAAAGAGGAATTTGCCATAGTCCATAACTTTACAGACTGGCGGCTCAGCATTAGGACTAATCTCAACAAGATCCAAACTGGCTTGCTCGGCGGAGTTGAGTGCTTCGTTAAGCGTTACCACTCCAACCTGACTTCCGTCCGCGCCGATTAAGCGAACTTCTCTTGCCGTAATTTCATCATTAATTCGGGCTTTATCGCCCTGAGCCTTATTGTTAGCGCCTTTAATGTGCTAATCCTCCAACTTCTTTAATCTTCACCTGGTTTAATATATTTAAAAATCTTTTGTAAACCAGACACTTATATTTTTGCTGTAGCCAACGAAAACGCGCGCCACAAATGTAGAGCGCGAGTATACCGTTATTTGATGGTTTTTCCAGCGATTTCTTCGTTCGCCAGGCTAATAAAGGCATCGATTGGCATACTGCCCAAGTCTTCACCCCGGCGAGAACGCACTGCCACCTGACCCGATTCCATCTCTTTGTCACCGACCACCAGCATGTAAGGTACGCGTTTAAGCGTATGTTCACGAATTTTAAAGCCTATCTTCTCATTTCTCAAGTCAGACTTCGCACGGAACCCTTGCGCTTGCAGTTTTTCCACGATTTGCTCGGCGTATTCAGCTTGTTTGTCGGTAATATTCATTACCATCATTTGCTTAGGCGCCAACCAAAGCGGGAAGAAGCCCGCGTATTCTTCAGTAAGAATACCAATGAAACGCTCCAGTGAGCCCAGTACCGCACGGTGAATCATTACCGGTACTTTGCGCTCGCCATCTTCTGCTACATAGGTCGACCCTAAGCGACCAGGCATAGAGAAGTCAGCCTGAACGGTACCGCACTGCCATGCACGATCCAGACAGTCGTACAGAGTAAACTCAATCTTCGGACCGTAGAACGCACCTTCACCAGGCAAGTACTTGAATTCAATGTCTTTGCTGTTAAGCGCGTCTGCCAGGGCTTTTTCTGCCTTGTCCCAAATCTCGTCACTACCTACACGCTTTTCAGGGCGGGTAGACAGTTTTACTTCGATCTTTTCAAAACCAAACGTGCGGTATGCATCGTAAATCATGTCGATACAGCTACACACTTCGTCAAGCATTTGTTCTTCAGTACAGAAGATATGCGCATCATCCTGGGTGAAGCCACGCACACGCATCAGGCCGTGCAAGGCACCAGAGGGTTCGTTACGGTGACAGCAACCAAATTCCGCCATACGCAATGGCAGGTCGCGGTAAGACTTCAATCCCTGGTTAAAGATCTGCACGTGACCCGGACAGTTCATGGGCTTAATCGCATATTCACGCTTTTCTGATTCGGTGGTGAACATGTTTTCTGCGTACTTGTCCCAGTGCCCGGATTTCTCCCACAGCACACGGTCCATCATCAACGGGCCTTTTACTTCGTCATAGCTGTACTTGCGCAGCATGTTACGTACAAATTTTTCCAGCTCGGTGTAAACCGACCAGCCATCGTTGTGCCAGAACACCATGCCTGGCGCTTCTTCTTGCCAGTGGAACAGATCCAGCGTTTTACCAATTTTACGGTGGTCACGCTTTTCCGCTTCTTCCAAGCGCTGCAAATACGCTTTAAGTTGCTTCTTATCTGCCCACGCTGTGCCGTAGATACGCTGCAACATTTTATTGTCGCTGTTACCACGCCAGTATGCGCCAGCCACTTTCATCAATTTAAAGTGCTGACAGAACTTCATGTTCGGTACGTGAGGGCCACGACACATATCGATGTATTCTTCGTGGTGATACAGCCCCGGGAAAGAGTCCTTCGGAATATTCTCGTCGAGGATCTCAATTTTGTAGGTTTCGCCGCGGGCTTCAAACGTATCTCGCGCTTCCTGCCAGCTTACGTTTTTCTTAACCACATCGTAGTTCGTTTTTGCCAGTTCCAGCATACGCTTTTCAAGCTTCTGCAGGTCTTCCTGGGTCAGGCTGTGCTCCATATCGACATCGTAATAGAAACCATTGTCGATAGTCGGACCAATCGCCATTTTCGCATCGGGCCATAGCTGTTTGATCGCGTGACCAATTAAGTGTGCACAGCTGTGACGGATAATCTCGAGACCATCTTCATCTTTTGCGGTAATGATTTCTAACGCAGCGTCAGACTCAATAACGTCGCACGCGTCAACACGCTCGCCGTTTACACGACCGGCAATGGTCGCTTTTGCCAGACCAGGGCCGATATCGGCGGCAACATCTAATACAGAAACAGGGTTGTCGAAAGTACGCTGACTTCCATCAGGAAGAGTAATAACAGGCATGAATCGTCCTTACAGTGGTGACACCTACTCTGTGCCACTTGTGTTTGTTTTTAGTCATAAAAAAACACCCTTAGAATGGGTGCATGAATGGGGCTACACTCCCCTTTGTGCTCGGATTATAACGTCTAGACTCTTTCATGCAACGACTAAAAGCGAAATAACATTTTGTGTCGGGCTTTTCTGATGTATCGCTACCATCATCTGCAGTTCGAGATGCGTGTAAATTCCCAAAAAATACGGCGGGTAAACTGGCAAAGGCAACAATATCTTCCATACTCAGGGTACGTCCTCTGACATCGCATGCAAATGTGGCAATTTATCAGTGAAACCATATCTGAAGTAACCGGTCATTTGTTTGTGTGCCAACATCGACAAGTGCTGCACGGTGGCGACTCTCACCAGAGTGTGATGATTCGCGATGACGCACGCCGGTACTTTGTAAAATACCGCACCATGGAACACGCCAATGACATGGCCCTCGACGCCGAGTCCGATGGGTTAACAGCATTGGCTAACACAGGCTGCATAACAGTACCCGCCGTGATTTGTCATGGCGTCATTGAAGAAAACGGCGCGCTGCATGAATACCTGGTGTTGCAATACTTTAAAATGCACCACGCTAGCAGTGCGCTGTGGCAAGCTTGCGGTGAACAACTTGCCACATTGCATCGGGCACCCACCACAAACCGCTTCGGCTGGCACCGCAACAATTTCATCGGTCAAAGCCGGCAAATGAATGAATTTGTTTCCAGTTGGGCACAGTTTTACGCTGAATTTCGTATTGGTGTGATGCTGGAGCAGCTCGCCGCTAAAGGCCACAAATGGTGCAACATTGACGTGTGCGTTACGCGTATTCATCAGTATTTGCAACACCACCAGCCCCTGCCCTCGCTGGTGCATGGCGATTTGTGGCACGGCAATATCGGGTTTTCTCACCAACAGCCCGTTATATTCGACCCCGCCGTGTACATTGGCGACCGGGAGACAGATATCGCCATGACCGAACTGTTTGGCCGGTTACCACAAGCCTTTTACGACGGTTATCAGGCTACGTGGGCGTTAGATCCAGACTACGCATCCCGTCGTAAACTCTATCAGCTTTACCACATACTGAATCATGCCGTATTATTTGGCGGTCAGTACTTAACCACCGCACAACAGGACGTACTTCAGATTTGCCAACAGTTGTAACCCATTACTCCCTATCTACTCACACCCTGTCGTGCGTTTTACACGTGTTGTGCCTGAGTCTGTTGCTATGGATATCTGGGTGTTCACCAGATAACACTGCAGAGCAACTCGACGATTATCACGCCAGACTATCGCGCACGCTCGATACCACTTTGCCTGCGCTTCCATCACGGGCACCACTTTCTTACCCCGCTCGCAACGACCTGCTACTGCAGCCCGAAGGCATCGAAATTGACCTGACCGATTTATACAACATCCAAACCTGTGAACTTGGCAGCCTGGTCGCAGAACGCAATACAGCACTGGGAAAAGTACAGGCTTATTCGGTTCGATTGCGGTATGAATATCAGTTAATTGAGGCGCTTGAGCAGTGTATTGCGTTTTATCAGCAGTCTGGGGAGGACCTGGAAAACCGTGAGGGGCAATTGACCACCATGCAAGAATGGCTCAAGGTCAAGTCAGCAGATTATGCACTACACTGGAGCAATATGCTGACATTGAGCGACGAAACTAAACAGGCTTTCGGCCGCCCTCTACCCGGCCTGCTTAATGGAGATGACCTGGACATTACAGGCCAGGTAGCCAGCCTAAAGCAATTGAATCAGTACGGTGATGGCAATGCGCTGCAAGACGCGCGACTGGAGTCTCACCTGCAACAATTGGCACTGCTGCGTTTGCCTGCCAGTGTCTGGTTTGCAGCACAACAACTGGCAAATGGATTACCGGTCATTACCCAACAGCTCGACACGTTATTACCTGCACTCTCGTGTGGACAGGGCCGTCCGGACGACACAGCCACCATTCTTCGTAATGTGTTTTATTTGTCTTTTATTGAAAAAATTCAGCCGATAGGCAGCCGTATCAATGCGTTTCACTACGCTTTTGAGCCCATATCACTCACCTGGCAGCAGTCACCCGTGTTACCACCCGCATTTAAAATGTTCCTGGCGGAACAATCACAACAGTTCGCTGAGTATCAGTTGGCGATGAAAAACCATGTCACTGTATGGCAGACGTTTCTGGCGCGCTGCAATATGTCACCCGGAACATAGGTGCCAAACGCTGTTCCAGCTACAACGTGTGCTGAATAGACAAAAATGAGCCAAATCCGATGGTGAACAAGAAGCAGCCCCACAACGAGTGCTCTACCACCACCACCGCAGTAGAGCGGCTTTGCATGTAACGAAAACCAAATACCGCACCGCCCACGGCAGACACGGCTACCGCTATCCAGTTGCCGTAGATTGCATGGGCAAAACCAAACAACAGCGTGCTGGCCCCAAGACGCACATAACGCGAGGGCAAAATTTGCTTGTAGCGGTGAAAGAAAAAGGTGCGGTAGATAATTTCCTGAGGCACTACCGACAGCAGCGGGTATAACACCAGCGTCATCAGCCACAACGACGTTTGCTCAGCAGGCCACTGCAAAAACGCATCCGGCAACCACCAGTACACCACGACTGCCGTTAAACATGCCCAGGGAATAAACAGCTTGAACGACGCAAGCAGATGGGATTTACCATGCTGCCAGTTCCACAACCGAAAGCGTTTGAATGAACTATCGGCCAGCAACAACCATAGGCAGATCGCGCCAACCACAACCAGCGCAGCCATGAGGTAAGGGCCGGTATACTGAATACCCGCAAGGAACAACAGAGGAACAAAAATAAACAAAGCAATCAGCTCTGCCCACAACTTACCCGACGACACGATTAATGCAATTCCACGAAAAGATGAATAAACGATGACAATTGTGTGAATTTTACACTACAAAGGCCACACTCGCTATTCGGCTTAGGTATGACATATCAGTCACTGTTTACTTTCAAGCAGCACAGAAAACCAGTGAAAAACAATAAATTCAGCAACTTAAAACATAGTCATTCAAATGAGAAAATACTGATGCTAGCGCCTACGCGGTGGCAGACTTATGACTTCTCCGATTATTTCTAATATAAAAATCAGCGCGTTATTGTTGTAAATCGCCGTCTTAAGATATTCTTAAGGAAACCGTGCGAAAATTTGCATTTCAATTTTTACCACATGCTACACGGCATCACATGAATATACTGTTAGTCGAAGATGATCTTGCCCTTGCCCACGCTTTAGGAGATTCCTTGCGCAGGCAAAATTACGCGGTAAATACCGTTCATACGGGCAAAACCGCTTTGGCAGCAATAAAACAAGGCGATACTGACATCGTCGTGCTCGACCTTGGTTTGCCGGACATGGATGGGCTACAGGTACTGAAAACACTTCGCCATCAATCAGCTTCGCTGCCTGTGCTCATTTTAACCGCCCGCGACAGTATGGATGACAAAATCTCAGGGCTTGACGGTGGCGCCGATGATTACCTGCCTAAACCCTTTGAGATGGCCGAACTCTTTGCCCGACTCAGGGTACTGGAGCGCCGACTCGGCAATGTCGCCTCCAGCCGAATTCAGCTCCACGGCGTTGAACTGGACCTTGCCGAGCACTCAGTGACCGTAAACGACGCGCCGGTTGCTTTGCCGCGCAGAGAATTTATGGTGCTGCGGATCCTCATGGAAAATGCCGGTCGGGTGCTGTCGAAACAACAGTTTGAGAACAAGCTCTATGAATGGGGTGATGAAGTAGCGTCAAACACGGTCGAAGTGCATATCAGTAATCTGCGAAAGAAACTGCCTGAGCAGTTCATAAAAACCATCCGTGGTGTGGGCTATACTACCCCGAAAGGGCCATAAACGCTGTTATGAACTCCATTCGTCGCCAGGTCACCTGGCTCTTAATCGCGCTGATAGTGCTGGTTACGTTCAGTGCGGCCATTACGGGCTATCGAGCCAGTATGCAGGATGCTACTCGCCTGTTTGACGGCGAACTCAGGGCCATTGCGAGCACGTTAATTTCTCTGCCCGTCGATCACGTCTCTAACACAATGGACATAGAAAGCCCTCCGGATGTCGCCTGGCAATTATGGCAGCAAGACCGCTTGGTCATGCGTTCAGCCAATGCCCCGGACAAGCGCATCACGTCAGTTAACAAAGGGTTTAGCGCTGAGAACTTTTTGGGGAATCGATGGCGTGTGTTAGCCGATACAACGCCTATTAACGACACCGTCGTTATTGTAGCTCACCCATTGGGCAGCAGAGACACCCTGACTGAAAATCTGATCCTGGCGGCCATGACGCCACTCATTGTCAGTATTCCAATACTTGCGGCACTTATTTACTGGGTGGTTAATCGCGGCGTCCGGCCGCTAAGTGCGTTGTCGATTCAACTCGAAAACAAGGCCAGAAATAACCTGCAGCCTATAGCGCTACCTAACACGCCAAGTGAATTAACAACCGTCATAGACACCCTGAACTCGTTGTTTATCAGACTCAATAAGGCCTTTGAGCGTGAGCAGTTATTTTCTGCTAACGCGGCGCATGAATTGCGCACGCCTTTAAGCGTATTGAAAATTAATCTACACAACCTGCACGCCTCAGACGCCCCCAAAAAGGAAGAAATTGCCCGGTGCCAGCGCGATGCTGACAGAATGATTCGCGTGGTCAATCAGTTGTTACTGTTAAGCCAGACCAATCCGGAAACCGCACACGCCGAATTAGACGTCGTTGAAATAGAATCTCTGTTGCAGGAGGTTATCAGTGACCTGTATGAAGCCATTGACGCAAAACAGCAGGCTATTTCACTGGTTAGCGAGCCATGTACTTTTCAAGCCAGTCCCTTTGCACTTCAAACCATGCTGTCCAACCTGATTGGCAATGCCAGCAAATACACGCCAGAGGGTGGCGAAATCGAAGTGACTGCGAAGATGACCGGCACCGACATTATCGTTCAGATCGCAGACTCGGGGCCAGGAATTCCCGAACAGGATCATCTGAAAGTGCTTACGCCCTTCTTTCGGGTGGCAAACGCGCAGACGCAACGTCAGTCAGGCAGCGGTATCGGCCTGGCTATCGTCAATCAGGTTGTGATGTTACATCACGGCCAGTTAGCATTGGGTAAATCCCATCTGGGCGGCTTACTGGTCACCCTGACCCTGCCTATTCACGCCAGCGATGCAACAAATGCTAAAAAGCACAGCAAAGCACAATCTCAGGACACGTTATGCTGAGATTGATGTTATCGGTTTGCCTGATTATGCTGAGCCAGGATGCTCTGGCAGCCAGACCCGAAGTCGTTGTTCGCCTTAAAGACCATTTGTTTCATCCGGCCAAAGTCTATGTGCCAGCCAACAAAAAAGTGAAGCTAATCATTATTAACGAAGATGATGATCCGGAAGAATTCGACAGCTTTGCGCTTAACCGGGAAAAAGTGGTGTTTGGGCAGGCAAAAGCCAACTTGTTCATCGGTCCCCTGCCCCCCGGGCGCTATCCGTTTTTTGGCCAGTATCACCCTACTACCGCTCAGGGTGAAGTAATTGTACTGCCACCAGGCGAGGAGGTGCCGGATGCTCATTAATACCGTAATCCTGATGCTGCGTGATGCCTTGCCGATTGCCTTACTCATAAGCTTTTTATTGCTGGCGTTTCGCCTGCAACGGAAAACGCTCGTTGTATTACTATTTAGCACGGCCATCACCACTGCGCTTCTGGTGCTGTTGCGAAACAGTGTAAGCGATACCTTCGATGGCGCAGGTTATGAATGGTTAACCGTAGCCCTGCTCTTAATAGCCTACCTGTTTGCCTTAATAAGCCTCGATTTCAAAGCATATCGCAGTGCAGCGATCATTGCCGCCGTCCCCGTTATCAGCCTGCACCTGGCCGACTTTATGTTGTATCTGTTTGCCTTTGGCAGTCACAGTGAACGGTTACCGGGGATTTTGGTAGGTTCTGTGCTGGGCAGTGGTATTAGCCTGAGCCTGGCAATGCTGCTGGTTGTGCTGTTGTCGCCATATCGCACAACACTGGCAATGAAGAGCCTGTGGGTACTGTTTATGGCGGCACAAGCAAGCGGCGCGATACCTTTGCTCCAACAAACAGGTGTCATCGACGAATCGGCGGCACTTTGGGACAGCAGTGTCATCATTAGCGATGCCAGCGAATACGGTCATTTATTAAAAGCGATGTTGGGTTATGAGTCCCAACCAGACTTACCTTATCTGTTGACCTGGCTGACACTGGTTGTATTGGGTCAGTGCATGGTACTTCGACATCATTTTTTACTTCGCTCATCACCTGAAGGAGCGTCTTCATGAGATTACGACTTTCCCTTTTTCTTTTTGTAGCGCTGCTGCTCAACATGCTGC